>JAFAHT010000058.1 GCA_019237095.1 Planctomycetaceae bacterium | reverse complement strand
TCTTGCTCTGGCCATCGGCATCCTGGTCGACGAGGCGACCGTCGAGATCGAGAACATCCATACCCAAATGGAGCACACCCCGTCGATGTCGCGCGCCGTGCGCCAAGGGAACATGGAGACGGCGGTCCCTCGCCTGCTGGCGCTCTTTTGCATCCTCTCGGTGTTCATCCCCTCGTTCATAAAGATGGGAGCTGTGCGCGCACTGTTCGTGCCGCTGTCGCTGGCCGTCGGCGGGGCGATGATCACGTCGTACCTGCTCTCCAGCACGTTCGTGCCGGTCCTGAGCGTCTGGCTGCTCGAGAACCGCCACGGAACGCACGGCGACGGCGCGGCCGAGGCGCGACCGGGGTTTTTCTTGCGGCTGCAGGACCGATTTGAACGAATCGTCGACGGGACGGTCGCACACCGGCGCAAGGTGGTGCTGGCGTACCTGCTGGCGACCGGCACGATCGTGGTTCTCGTGGGTGGCCAGTTGGGCCGCGAGCTGTTCCCGAGGGTCGACACCGGCCAGTTACAGCTTCGCGTGCGGCCGCCGCAAGGGACCCAATACGAGCTGACCACCAGGGTGGCCCAGAAGACGCTCGACGTGATCGCCGAGGAGGTCGGCCCCGACAAGATCGACATCACGATGGGCTACGCCGGCGGCAACCCGCCGCAGTTCACGATCAACATGGCCTACCTCTGGAGCCGCGGACCCGATGACAGCTTGCTCCGCGTCGGCCTGCGCGAAGGGAGCGGAATCGATATCTTCGGGCTGCAGGAGCGGCTACGCAAGGTTCTCCCCGAGAAAGTGGGCGCGTGGTTCCGCCAGGAGCTCTTGAGCTTAGGCGTCGCACCCGACCTGGCCGACCGCCGCGTTGCCGACATGATCTTCGCGTTCGAGCCGGGCGACCTGATCTCTCAGACGATGAGCCTCGGTGCCCCCGCGCCGATCGAAGTGGTCGTCACCGGTCGTAACATGGCCGACTCCAGCGATTACATGGATAAGCTCCGCGAGCAGTTCGACCAGATCGCGGCGCTCCGCGACACGCAACTCCAGCAGTCCCTGCACTACCCCACCGTCCAGGTCACCCTCGACCGCGAGCGGGCCGGCCTGAGCGGCGTGACCGCGCGCGACATCGGCCAATCGCTCATCGCCGCGACCTACTCCAGCCGCTACACCGCACGCAATTTCTGGCGCGACGACGTTAGCGGCAATTCGTACCAGGTGCAGGTCCAAGTCCCTCAGCCCAAGATGACCGAGGCGACCGACGTCGCGCTTGTGCCGCTGACCACCCAGTCCAACCGCCAGCAGGCGGCGAAGGTCGCCGATTCCCCCTCCAACCCGACCCCCCCGCTCTTGATCCGCGACGTGGCGCGCGTCATGCGCAGCGAGATGCCAGGCGAGGTGGACCGCTACAACATGCGGCGCTACCTGAGCATGACGTCCAACATCGAGGGAGAGGACCTAGGCCGTGTCATCAACCGGTTGGACCTGGCAATGTCTCGAGCCGGCCGGCCGCCACGGGGGGTCGAGGTCGACCTGCGCGGGCAAGTCCGGCCGATGAGGGAGATGTTCCGGAGCCTGGAGATCGGCCTGGCTGTGGCCGTGATCGTGATCCTGATCATGCTGACCGCCTATTTTCAGGCACCCCGGCTGGCCGTGACTGCCGTTGCATCGGTGCCGGCGGTCCTCTGCGGTGTCGTGCTGGCGCTTTGGATCACGAAAACAACCCTCAACATCGAGTCGTTGATGGGCACGATCATGGCCGTCGGCGTGGCGGTCTCGAACGCGATCATGCTGGTCAGCTTCGGCGACCGCCACCGTCGCGAGGAGGGAATGCCGGCCGACCGCGCGGCGATCACCGCGGCCAAGGGCCGGCTCCGCCCGATCATCATGACCGGCTGCGCCATGATCGCGGGGATGATCCCCATGTCGCTGGCCCTCGAGAAGGGGAGTGAGCAGAACGCACCGCTCGGCCGGGCCGTGATCGGCGGCATGGCCCTGGCAACCTTTGCAACCTTGCTGGTCCTGCCGGCCGTCTTCACGCTGCTCTTGAGCCGGGCCTCCAACCAATCTCCCTCGCTTGACCCCGACGATGCCTCAAGTGCCCACTATGACCCCATCCATCCCGCGCACGGCCCTGACCATGACCACCACGCGGCGCCCGAGTACGATCGCCGCCATCCAGCCGCCCAACCACCGCACCCGCCCCAACTTGAAACGGAGACGGCAGGCGATGTCAACCCTGGCCATTGAGTCGAGGACACTCGCAATCGCGCGGTTCACCTTCAAGAGCCCAGTTCTGCCGCTCATGACCTTGGTCCTCTTCCTTGCGCATTCGGCCGGCTGCCGACACTCCAACCAGAGCGGCAAGTCGGCTGACCTCAAGAGCGAGCAGGGGAAGACCGCGGGTATTACAATCATCCACCCGGAGCGGCGCGACATCCGGATGAATGTAGTTCAACCGGGGACGATCGAGGCCTTCGAGACGACGCCGATCTATTCGAGGATCGCCGGGTATGTCCAGGAGTACCGGTACAACATTGGCGACCGTGTCAAGGATGGCGATGTCCTCATCGATATGTGGATCCCTGACCTGGTGCAGGCCCACGCCCAGAGGGTCGCCACCGTGCACCGGGCCGAGGTCCAGATCGACGTGGCGCAGAGTGTGCTTCGAGCGGCCGAATCAAACCTCCTGACGGCCGAGGCACGGATCGTCTCTGCCCGAGCCGGCGTGAAGCGAGCACAGGCCAGCTACACCCGCTGGGAGTCGGAATACAAGCGGCTCGAGGTCCTCGTTGCCCAGCGTGTCCTGGACGTTCAGGTGCGCGACGAGACCTATCGCCAGTTCGAGGAGGCCGCCGCCGCCCGCGACCAGGCCGAAGCACTGGTCTCGGAAACGACCTCCGCTCGCGACAAGGCGATCGCGGATCGCGACAAGGCCCGGGTCGATGTCGAGGCCGCACGCGCCGACGTCGGAGTGGCCTGGGCCAACGAGCGAGAAGCCCGGGTCAACGTCGAGTACGGCCAGATCAAGGCGCCCTACGCAGGCGTCATCACCCAGCGCAACGTCAGCCCCGGCGACTACCTCCAGCCCGGCATCGGTTCGAACAACCGCCCCCTGTTCGTGCTCGAGCAAATCGACCCGGTCCGCGTGTTCGTCGGTGTGCCCGAACTGGCGTCGCACTTCATCCACGAGAACGACACGGCGCTCATCCGCTTCCAGGCGCTCGCGGGCATTACCCGCGAGGGTAAGGTCGTCCGTTCGGGCTTTTCGCTCAACCCGTCCACCCGCACACTCCAGACCGAGATCGACATCCCCAACTCCGACGGCCACCTTCGACCGGGCTGGTACGTCACCGTCAGCATCACCATCGACCGCAAGCAGGTCTGGACCCTTCCCTCGGATGCCATCGGGTTCCAGGGGCAGCAGAACTACATCTACCTTCAGGTCAACGGCAAACCTGTCCGCACCCAGGTCATCATCGGTCCGTCCGACGACACACACACCCAGGTCTTGAGGAAGTACTCGCCCAACTTCGATACCAACAGTTGGCCGCTCTTCGATGGTACGGAGAACGTTATGGCGGGTAACCTCGACGTCCTCGCCGCGGGGCAGTCTGCAACCGCGGAGGGTGGACAACACTAGACCTTACGCGGCCATGAATGAAACATCTTTGAATCGCTGGAACTTGAGCGTCATCAGCGACTTCTCACGCCCTTGCCGCCGGCCGGAAATTGGGTTTGTTTTGCCGGCTCGATTTCGGCTTGTTTCGTCCTAAGTCGCAATATGCCAATGACTAACACCAAGAGCAAATTGGCTTCGTTTTGACGCTTTTCGATCACGGCCAGTTCCGTCTCTTCGCACTCACCGGCCACTGACCATTGTTTTCCCGCCCGCGCCGGGACCAACGGGGTCAGATCGTGCGCAAACCCTTCCCCGCTGGCTACTGCCATGCACCGACTACCGGATTGAGAAAGACCCAGCGGGGCCCGATCTCAACGATCGGCCTCTCTCTCTATCAGTATGGCACCAACTCGGGCGATCTACTCGGGCAGACCAAACTTTTCTGGGCGATTGCCGGCGGGTGCGCCACGACGAGTGGCAGGCAGCCATTTTCATTTTCAAAGGCGCGCAAGCGTCCCAGTTTGCTCGTGGTTGCGCACCAACTGGCGAAACTCACCGAGGGTGAAACGGGTACCAGCTTCAGTGGCCTTCCGCCTCGACCATTCCCCAGGCGAGGGACTTGCCGAGGGCGTGCGCGTACCGGGCCAGGGTATTCACCGTGGGGTTGAGCTGCTGGCCGTTCTCGAGGCGGCTCAGGGCCCCCTTGTCGATCCCGGCGCGCTCGGCCACGTCGGCCAGGGAGAGCCCCAGGCGTTCCCGCTCGCGGCGCAGCGACAAGATGAAGCGACGAAACGACACCAGGTCGCCCATCGTCGTCCCGTCACCAGCGACCTTGAGGGTGCCGGTTTCGCGGTATTCGCGCTCGAGCGTCTCTCGCACCCGGGCCTCCTCGGCGCGGGCCTCAGGGGTGCGGTGCCGGGCGCGAATCGCCTCGACCCGCGCCTCCTGCTCGGCCGTCAGTTCTGCCCCTCGCGGCTTGCGAGTCGGCTGGGTCGCCATGATCTCAGTCTCCGTCTCCATATTCCGGGGCCGGGTAGGCCGTGGTCGGCCTGACGATGATCAACTCGGGATCGTCTTCGAAGGTGAAGACTACGGCGATGTGCTTGCCTGTGGACGTCCAGCCGAAGACGATCGGTCGGCCCGATGAGTCACTTGAGTCGACCGGACCCTCGTGATCGTAGAGGACTTCCTCGACCTCCTCCGGCGTCACCTCGCCCGGCCCGAGGATGTGCTGGACGTTCCCCTGGGGGTCGTCCGCGTCGTCCCAGAGGATCAGATCGATATACATCGCCCACGGTTCCCTCCCCGGCGCTTTACCTCCGAACTCACGCGTTGTTTATGATACAACCTTATTGGGAAGAGTTCAAGTCACAATTTGTTGGGACCGGGGCCGCCGGGATAATGACTTTCCAGCAGTTCAACAACGTCTCACTCATGGCCGCGTAAGGAGTAAGCGATCGTTCCCGATGGCCTCTGAACGCTGCATTTCATCGCGCGGTTCCATCCGCGGTGCGCACAGCACCTGGCGCACCGTCGAGATGCTGTTTCAGGCGGGCGATGATCTGGTCCGAGATTGTGATCGCAACAAAATGTCCCCCCGGCACAAAGTGGGCCTCGCAGCGGGGGAGGGTCTGTGCCATCTTCCAGGCCATGGCGGGTGGGACGATAACGTCGTCGAGCCCCTGCCACAGGGTCACGTAGCTTTCCTGGGGCAAATCGGCGGGTGAGAAACCGAAGTTGCGGTAAAGCCTCAGCTCCTGGGCAAATGTCTCGGGGCCGTTGCCGTCGATGAAGACCTGCTGGAGGTCGCGGAGAAACAGGTCGAAAATCTCCTTGCGTCCGAAAAGCTCCCGGTCGGCGGCGGGCCAGGTCGAGACCAGACGGTTGAGAAAATCGGTCGGATGGGCCCGGAACCGCTCGCCCCAGCGCCGCGATTCTTGCTTGGCCAGCTTGGGATAGCGCGAACCGATCTCCATGGCCAGGCGCCGTGGCAGGTCCATGCCTTGCAGGGCGGCAAGCCGTATCGGACCCATGCCGCTGATGACGGTCGTCGTCCGAATGCGGGGACCGAGCCGGTGCAGGCAAGCCAGCGCATAAGGAGTACCGCCCGAGATGCCGATCACACTGAACTGATCGATCTGCAATGCTGCCGTGAGGTCTTCGATGTCGGGCACGGCCTCGAGCGCGCTCTTGCGCACGACAAACTCCGACTTGCCCACGCCCGGGCGGTTGGGGGCGATGATCCGCAGGTCATGCTGCATCGCCTGCTCGGCGATGTAGGACGCCTGATGGTGAGAGCCGATCAAGCCGTGGAAGAAGAGCGCGGGGTGCCCCGCGGGATCGCCGTACTCCCTCACTTCCAGCAGCCTGCCAGTTCTCGTGGTAATGAGGTTATCAGGCATTGCGTATGGCACACTTGCCCCCATGGACATCCATGAACTGCCAGATTGAAGAAGCCGGCAGCAACTGGCTCTCGACAAACGAGCGAATCGCTCTCCACCATAATGTGTTGATCGTCCAGTTTCAATCGACCGAGGTGATCTGCGGCACGAAACTTGCACGAGTGTTGGCGTTAATCACGCAACCCTTTTCAAATCTCCCCGACGATCGCGCTATCAGATGAGCCATCACCATGTCGCTGATCACCCTCTCCATTAAGCATGGACAGACGCAGGACGAGGCCAGGAACCGTCTCGAGGCAGCGGTGAGCGAGGTCCGGAAATTGTTCGGAGCGCTGATCCAGCATGTGGTCTGGAGCGCCGACCGGACTCAGGTTCGCATCGACGGCCCGGGGTTCTGGATCGAGATGGTGGTGGATGCGCAAAACGTCCACGCAACCGGTGATATACCGATGCTCGGCGGACTTCTCGGCGGGCCGCTGACCGCCCGCCTTGAGCGAATCATGCAGCAGACGTTTCAGAAGCAGTTGCGGTGAGGCCGCGACTCAACCCTTTTTCTTCGGCACCTTGGCCCCCTTCTTGCGTGCCTGAGACAGGCCGATAGCAATGGCCTGCTTGGGATCGGTCACCTTCTTCTTCGACTTGCCGCCGCTCTTGAGTTTTCCCTCCTTGAACTCGTGCATCGCTTCCTTGACTTCTTCCTGGGCTTTCGGACCGTACTTTGCCACGGCACATTCTCCTGTCGATCGGTCATCGGATGAATAAGAACGCCCAGGAACGGTTATGCAAAAGGAGTGCCAACAGACTGAATCATCGCCGGCAGCCCTTTCTCAGTTTTTGCCGGACATCGCGGCGACACTTTCGAGCTTCAGCGGCGGATGTGGAGGTGGAAGGGGGCTGTGGACCGGCTTTGCGAGCACACCTACAATCTTTCGAGCTTCAGCGGCGGATGTGGAGGTGGAAGGGAGGCAGCGGCTAGCGCGTAGTATTCGTCTTCGCCCGTGCCAGAACCGCCTCGCCAGACGTACGGACTGGCGGAAGGGGCGCTGGCCGTGCTTGCTTGACCCCAGTGGCAGGGGGCTTCTTGCTGTCCGAACTCACTGTCAGCCTCGATCGCTGCGCAGCAGCCGGCGAGGCAGGTGCCGTCGTTGAACCGGTCCGTGTGTCTTTCGTGTCAAGCCGATGGAAGACCACCACATCGGCAAGGGCGCCCTCGCCGGGCTTGAATTCCTTGGGCCGCGCACCGAGGAACCCGCCATTGCAGACGGTGAACGTGTCGCCGTCGATCTTGTAGACGGCGGCGATTTCGGGCAGCGGCTGCTGATCGGGGCCGATAAGCTTCTTCCAGTCCAGGCTGCGCGGGCTGGTCGTTTCATCAAGCTTCAGCTCTCCCTGAACCTGGAAGTCCAGGCCCTGCGGGGTCTTGATCGCAGCGCAAACGCCCCGACCCTTGATCTCGATCACGACGTGGATCTCGTGACGGGGGCCAGCCTTTGCCGTCCACCGGCCCTGGAGACGGTTAAGATCCCCGTCCCTGGACACAGCCTTGTCGGCCGCGTGGACATTCAGGCCAAGAAGAACCAGCAGAATCGGCATCGATACTTTCATGTCTTGAACCTTTCGCCGTGTCGGGAAGCCATCCCCTTCACGGGTGCGACAGTCGTGCTTGCCGGCTTCCCAATCCGGCCGGTGGCGAAGAAAAGCGAATTGCAAAGTTGCCGTGAGAAGATGGTCAAAAAGCAGATGGCAATGGATATGCGGCGGCTGCTATTGGCCAATTGATAGACACAATCTCCCGTCTGCGAGAGAACCTGCTTGCACGCTCACTCCTTTCCACGCGGATCCTCGGTGGCCATCCAAGCGTCGAGCTCGGACTGAAGCTGCTGGACTCGCTGGGGATAGGTCGCGGACAGGTCGCGCCGTTCGGCGACGTCCGCGGAGAGGTCGTAGAGTTCGGGCTTGCCCGCGCGTGTGATCACCAGCTTGAAGTCGCCCCGCAGTGCGGCGAGCTGGTCGGCTCCCTCGCTCTGCCATTCCCAGAACAGGGTTCGTTCCGGGGCGTGCCCGTGGCCGGTCCAGAGGGGCAGCACGTTGACGCCGTCGATGTGCCAGGCCGCATCGAGCATTCCACCGGCGGCCGCGACCAGCGTGGGAAGCAGATCGGTGAGGTGGACGTTTTCCTCGCAGACCTGTCCGCCGCGGATCTTGCCCGGCCAGCAAGCCAACCCAGGAACTCGAATGCCGCCTTCCCAAAGAGTGCGCTTGTGACCGCGCAGCGGCCGGTTGCTGTCAAGCGCGGCGCTCGTCCCTTGATTGCCGAACTCAAAAGTCGCGCCGTTGTCGCTGGTGAAGACCAGCAGCGTGTCCTTGATCAGATGAAACCGCCCCAGTGTATCAAGCAGACGCCCGATATTCCAATCCATTCGCGTGATCATGGCAGCATAGATCGCGTTCTGGGGATGGAGCGGATCGGTTTCGGGCACCTTGCCCTTGAGGTGTTCAATTTCCTCTGCGGGAGCGGCGATGCTGAAATGGGGTGCCAGATAGGACACGTCGAGGAAGAACGGAGCGTCCTTTTGTCGACCGAGAAACTCGATGGCGCGATCGGTGATCAGATCATCGACGTAGCCGGAGACCTGCACCCGCTCGCGTCCCCGCCAGAGCTGGTTCGGGAATTTCTCGAGGGCATCATACGAATCCGTGAACCCGAAGAAGTCGTCGAAGCCCTGGTCCATCGGGTGAACGTAGTGGTCGTGGCCGGAACGGGGCTTTCCGTGCTGCCACTTGCCGAAAAGGCCGCTCCTGTAACCGCGGTGCTTCAGCGCCTCGGCGATCGTCACCTCCTCGAGAGGCAGATCTTGATCGTTGCGCCGCACGCCGGTGTGAATCGTGAACTTGCCGGTCAGAAGGGCCGCGCGGCTGGGACCACAGATCGGTGCCGCCGAGTAACAGTGCTTCAGAACGACGCCATCAGCCGCCAGGCGATCGAGATGAGGAGTGGTCCACTCCGTTCGCCCATTGAAACCGACGTCGCCCCAGCCCAGGTCGTCGGCGACGATGAGGACGATGTTCGGTGCCCGATCAGCCCCCAAGACGGTTCCCGCCTGGATTCCCAGGATTGATCCCAGAAGGAGCCAGCCGGCACACAGCCTCATCCTCCCCTGGCACATCATCGACCGACCCCTTTGCACCGATGCGAGCCGAAATCCGGGCAATCCGCGAGCATCTCGCCCCCGAGCTCTCCTCAAAGGTTCAGAGCTGGACTTACCTTATCACATGACCGGTGCATGTCCGCAACACCGGTCCTGGCGCCAAGCATCACCGTTGTGATTCCTCGGCGTCGTGGACCGGGACGGTTCACCAATTCTCGAAAGTCTCTACTAGAACAGTAGGAATTAGATCGCCGGAAGGGTTTGAGCTGCAAAGAGGGGGACGCCACAAATGCAATGTCGCCGAGGTTGTGCTCGTGGCATTCCCGGAAGGGTTTGAGCTGCGAAGAGGGGGACGCCACAGCCCACGGCTGATGTGATCGCCCGGTCAAATCACCCAGTCATGGGCATTCGATCGGTCGGCCAGTTGAGCGATCGAAGTCTTTGTCAGGACACGGGTTTCGGACGCCCTGATCTGGTCCCACACCTGTGCCAGGAGCGGAGCGGCCGGGCCTGCCGGGCCTTGGGTGTCCCGCGCGTTCAGATCGCAGCCATCGACGACCGCGAGGACGTCTCGCAGGGAGATTTCCTCGGGAGATTGAGCCAGGCGATAACCGCCGGCAGAGCCGCGCGTGCTGACGACGAGACCGGCTCCCTTGAGCTTGAGCAGAATCTGGGTCAGAAAAGTCTCGGGAATCCCTTGAGCCTCGGCAATCTCGCGGATCGGCACCGGTCGGTTTTCCAGTCGCCGCTGCGCCAGAGCAATCACAGCCAGGCAGGCATATTCGGCCTTCGCCGAGATTCTCACGGCTCCATCCCTTAGACCGCGTGCTGTCAATTCCAGGTGGGCTTGATCATTTCTTGGAACCGCGACGGCTCAAGCGCGGCCCGAGCCTGCTCGTAGGCCAGCCGATAAACGGCAGTCCAGGGTCCACAACTCGGAATCCCACCGTCGAATGCTGGCGTACAGGCCGAAAGAACCGGCACGGCTGGCATCATCGCCACCAGCGGCAGGTATGAGTTGTGACTGGAAGAACGCCGGTCGAGTTCGTAATGCATGGCTCTCACACCTCGTCGAGAAAGAGCAGGTAAGATCTCACTACCAAACTATCACCTTTCCTATCGAGTTTGTCAAGAAGAATCCTGAGTATTCCTATCATGGTTTTCAAAAATCTTCAAGCCCCGGCAAGGCAAGATGGAAATTCCTACCCCAAGAGACAAGCGACGGCCACGTCGAATTGGCTTTCCTGCCAGGGTTGGCAGGTCCACGGCATGGACCTGGTCCCATCAAATGCGTCACGCATGGATCATTTCAAGAGCTCCGGACGTGTCCCCCATGAGCGGCGCGATCTGCATGCCCTCCGGCCGTTTATCTTGACCTTGCTGATCGACATTGTCATGATACATGTAAGAATCTTTATTTTTTTGTTGCACTCCCATGCTCAGTTCGTACAATGAGGTCTCAGAGGGAGAAAGAAGTCCGCGGGTTGCTTGATCCGCGGTCAAACCTCAAGAACTGGGAGTCACAGCGATGACGAGTTCAATGGTGATGGAACGGGCCGGCATGGGGATGCCCGGAATGGGCATGGGCAGCATGATGCAGGGCGCTATGGGCGGTACGGCCACGATGCCGACAACCCCGCAGTGGATGATGGTGCCTCGTTGCACGATGAAGATGGAGAAGTGCAACGGTGGCATGAAGATCACATGTAAATGCGATGACAAGATGACGGCGACGATGATGCAGAACCTCTGCACCATGATGGCCGGCGGCATGTGCAGTTGCTGCATGATGATGAACGGCATGATGGTCTGCTGCTGCAACATGACGATGGGCATGTGCAAGTGCGAGATGACAGATGACGGCGTGTGCATGACTTGCACGAGCGGCGATCCCGCCTGCTGCTCGATGATCCAGGCCTGCTGCGACTGCATGGCTTCCATGTGCGCCGC
>JAFAHT010000048.1 GCA_019237095.1 Planctomycetaceae bacterium | reverse complement strand
TCCTCGCTGGCCAGGCCCGGCGTAAGCACACCCAACCGGCCGGAACGCAATAACTCCGGCGAGTTGACCGTGAACTCACGGCCAATGCTGCAATGTGGCCGATCGTTTGCTCCCGTCGAAAGACAAGAACCGAGTGACCGAACCTTACGACACCAGGCGTGCAGAACCGCCACTTTGTCCGGCCAAGAGTGGCGGTTCCCTTTGCCCTTCAAATGAACCATGAGGTGGTGGCTCACGGGATTTCCTGCCCGAAAGATGCACTACCGGTTCGCACGGTGGCCTCGGGGCTTGAGTTCCGGGCCGGGTGGCCCCGGGGCCACTCGGCCTTTTTCCCTCCCTTTTCAGGGCGATCCGCACCGGCGCCGAGGCCGGATCGCGTCTGCCATTTTGCACGATGAAAACCCCGGTTGGGGCAGGATTTCGTCGTGCGTGTCGCGGCTCAACTACCGGACATCGAGGTGTTTACTGTGCCGAAAGTGCTGCTGATGTTCGTACCGAGCGTCGTGACAATCGAGATGCAGGCAACCAAAATCAGAGCGAGCATCACGGCATATTCTACCGCGGTGGGTCCGTCCTCGCTGACCAGAAATCGGGAAATCGACGGGAGGATGCGAGCCATCGTGTTTCATCTCCAGGAAAAGTCGGGGGAAAAGGTCGAAATCACAACTCTTCACCTTAGACTACTTCCCGAGCCCAATATGGGTGACGAGCCGCCGGCGGTAGAAAAAACTAACGATGCTTTCAAGAAGCACGATGAATCAAACTATAACCACATAGCAGGCACCATCAAGAATTCCGGCAAAGTTTCACCTTTTCGGCTCGTCGTTTGTCCTACGGCGTTTCGTGGCTTGTTTCACAGGGTGCGGGCCACTGTCAACCCTATGTCAATCCTCGCATCACGCTTTATGGCAATTCTGCAGGCACTCCTGGAGCCACTGGCGTTGAGCGCCTCCGGCTACGAGAGAATGACTAACGGTTGGGCGGCGGCGAGTGGGGGAACCGGAACCGGTCAGGCCAGAACCGGCCAGAACCGGTCAGGCCAGGCACCATCGATTGGGACAGTCAGGGGGAATGAGGCGCCAGGGGCGACTTGGTGGGTCAAGTCCAGGCCACGCAACCGCAATTGGGGCAGATGATTAGGATTCTCACTGGCAAGGGTGTTTGCATTCCCTAGACTCCCCACTCAACTCAAGTGAAGGTGCCTGACCAGAGCCTCTCGCTGCCTGAACTCCGGTTTTCTCTACTTTTCTCTACCACACGCCCGTTCAGTACTGGTGAAAAGGATGTTTAACTCCCGATTTCAAAAGGAGTAATGTCCGATGGCTTCAGTCATCTAGACCAGGAACGAACCCGATCCGGGGCAAAACCGGAATCCCCGCACCTGGTGGAGTGGCCAGCCACCCCCTTGTCGTTTGGTCGGAGAGAAGTCAGCATCAAGGGCCGCCGACCACCCGACGAATCCTCGGGTTCTCGCTATAGTGGAGTTCGCCATCCCGCCCTGGCCGGCGGGGTCTGAGCTAATCACCGGGAAATTCCAGGGCACGCGACCCATGAAGCTGTTTCTCAGGCCCGAACGGTTCTGGACCGAGATCGTCAGGATTGAAGGATCGGCGATTCCATATCTCTTGCGGCGGACGCTGGTCTTCGGCCTGATCGCATTGCCGGTCACGATTATCCATATACATCCGGCTTTACCAGACCTCTCGATTCTGCTGGCCCCGTACGAGGTGCTGGGCGTCGCGCTGGGCGCCTTGCTGGTGTTGCGTACCACTGCCGGGTATGAGCGGTGGTGGGAGGGGCGCAAGCTCTGGGGCGGCATCGTCAACCAGAGCCGCAACCTGGTGATTCAGGCCCTCAGCTATGGCCCCGACGATCCGGACTGGAGGCGGCGGATCGTGGGCTGGACCGCGGCCTTTGCCCATGTCTCGCGCCGTAGCTTGCGTGGTCAGCATCATCTGCCCGAATTGGACAACCTGGTGGGCACGGTCAAGGCCCAGCGGATCGCGTCGGTCGAGCACATGCCGACTGCCGTCGCCCTGGCGATCGGCCAGTTGCTCCGCGAGGGAGCCGAGAGGGGCATGGACCGGTTCGCGTTCGTCCGAGCCGAGGAGGAACGGGCGAAGTTGATCGATCATATCGGCGGCTGCGAGCGCATCCTCAAGACGCCCTTGCCCGAGGCGTACTCGATCGAGATTCGCCAGTTCATTTTCGTCTTCCTCGTGGCCTTGCCCTTCGGGATCCTCATGAAAGTGGACTGGCTGACGCCGCTGGTCACCATGCTGGTTGCCTTTCCGATCCTGGCGCTGGACGAGATCGGCGTCGAGCTCGAGAACCCGTTTTCGACCTCGCGCCTCAGTCACCTGCCGCTGGACAAGATCTGCGCGAACCTGGAGCAGAACCTGATGTCCTTGCTCGACGCTGTCGATCGTTCGCGGCCGATCGAGATCGAGGATCCGGCGGCCGCGGCCGCGGTTGGCCATGAGGCAGGATCGCCCCACGACGTGGGTAATGTTCACCAGGCGGGCCCGCCCGACGGTCAATCCGTGCCGACAGCTCCGATCGAGCCGTGATCCTACCGGACTGCCCCGGTCGTACGTAGAATGCATAGGCCGGGCCAGCGCAGTGGGAAGGGCTTTCCGGGAAAGGCGTCTCAACCGACGATGTGTGGCATAGCCGGTTTCGTGAATCGAGCAGGGCAGCAGGCGGATCGCGCGATCGTCGAGCGGATGACGGCCGTGCTGGCGCATCGCGGGCCCGACGGCGAGGGATTCTACTGCGCCGGTCCGGTGGCCCTGGGGCATCGTCGGCTGTCGATCATCGATGTCACCGGCGGCGCCCAGCCGATGGCCAACGAGAACGGCACGATCTGGGTCACGTACAACGGAGAGCTGTACAACGAGCTGGAGATCCGGCCGGTGCTCGAGGCCAAAGGGCATCGCTACCAGACCGTTTCCGACACGGAAAGTCTGGTGCATCTTTACGAGGAAGACGGGGTCGATTTCGTCCGGCGGCTCAACGGGATGTTTGCCCTGGCGATCTGGGACCAGCCGCGCCAGCGGCTTGTGCTGGCACGCGACCGGATGGGGCAGAAGCCCCTCTTCTACGCTGAGCTGCCCGGCGGCGGCCTGGCTTTCGGTTCCGAGCCCAAGGCGGTGCTTTGCCATCCCGAGGTCGGGCGCGAGCTCGACCGGGACAGCCTGGCCCGCTACCTGTTTTACGAATACATTCCCGCGCCCCACTCGATCTGGCGCGGGCTGTGGAAACTGCCGCGCGGCCATGTACTGACCTGGGAGCCCGGATCGATCCGCGTTGCCCGGTACTGGCAATCACCGGCTCTGGCGACGGACGGCGAGGAAGAGCCTTTCGAGCAGGTCGGCGGCCGGTTCTGGAACAGCTTTCTCGCTGCGGTGGCCCGCCATCGCCGGTCGGACGTGCCGCTGGGCGTGTTCCTCTCAGGGGGCGTCGATTCCTCGAGTGTTGCCGCGGCGCTCTGCGCGATCGAGCCGGCCCGGAACGTGCACACTTTCTCGATCGGGTTCAAGGAGCCCGACTTTGATGAGAGCCAGCAGGCCCGACTGGTGGCGAATCATCTCGGCACCGACCACCACGAGCGGACCTTCGCGGTGGCCCAGGTTTACGAGCTCTTGCCCGAGGTGGCCGTCTGGCTCGATGAGCCGTTCGGCGATGCGTCGATCTTGCCCACGCACCTGCTGAGCCGCTTTGCGCGGAGCGAGGTCAAGGTGGCGCTTGGCGGCGACGGCGCCGATGAGCTGCTGGCCGGCTACCCGACGTTCGCGGCCGAGCGGGCCGCCTGGCTCTATCGCCGCTTGCCACGGCCGGCACGGGCCCTGGCCGAGGCCGCGGTCGGGCGGCTGCCCGTGGATCATCGCAATTTCAGCTTCGACTTCAAGCTCAAGCAATTCCTCCGAGGTGCCGCCGAGCCCCTGGCTTTGGCTCATCAGCGCTGGCTGGGCTCGTTCTCCGGGCCCGAGTTGTCTCGATTGCTGCTGCGCGGCGGCAATGGCCGGCTGTTCGACGTCGAGGCCGAGCACCTGGCCTTGGCCGAGGCGCTGGCCGCGTGCCCCGGCGCCGGCATCGATCCGCTCAGCCGATCGCTGGCTCTCTATCAAGAAACCTACCTTCCCGAGGACATCCTGACCAAGGTGGACCGGGCGAGCATGGCTTGCGGACTGGAAGTCCGGGCCCCGTTCCTTGACACCGGACTGGTGGACACGGTGCAGAAGCTGCCCGCCAGGTTCAAGTACGGCCGGAACGTCACCAAACGGTTGCTCAAAAGCGCGGTCTGCGGTAAGCTCCCCTCGTCGACTCTGAGCCGCCCCAAGAGAGGGTTTGGCATCCCGGTCGCTCGCTGGCTCCGCGGCGAGCTCGCTCCTCTGCTCGAGCGTTTACTCGAACCCGGGAGGCTTGACCGCCAGGGATTGTTCCGCTCCGAGGAAGTCGCTCGGCGGATCGAGGAACATCGATCAGGGGTTCGAGACCACCGCAAGCCGCTTTGGACCCTGCTGATGTTCCAACTCTGGTACGACGCCTGGCTGGCGTGATCACGCGTTACGACCCTCGCGCGGGTCAGGGACCATCCCCGCTCCGATCCTGTGAGAAGCCCGGGCATGAGGATACTTGTCGTCTCGGACATCCACGCAAACTGGCCAGCCCTGGCGGCCATCAACGAGCCCCACGATGTCTGCCTTTGCCTGGGAGACCTGGTTGACTACGGCCCGGACCCGGGCGAATGCGTGCGCTGGGCCATGGACCATGCCACCTACGCGATCCGGGGCAATCACGATCATGGCGTCGCCCAGGGAATTCCCGTTACCGGCGACATCGGCTTCCGGTATCTGACCAAGGTCTCTCGCCCCTCGATGTGGGATTCTCTCGCGCCCGAAGAGAGGCGCTACCTGCTGCAGTTGCCGGTCACCCGGCGGGTCACGCTGGCTGGCAAGCGGTTCCTGCTGGTGCATGCCACACCCCGCGACCCACTCGACGAATACCTGCTGAAGGACCCGGAGATCTGGGCCAGGCGACTGCAGAACGTCGAGGCTGACATCGTCTGCGTGGGGCACTCTCATATGCAGTTCAACCTCCAGGTGGAAGGAACTGTGGTACTCAACCCGGGAAGCGTCGGCCTACCTCGCGACGGCGACCCCCGCGCAGCCTACGCGATCATCGACGACTACCGGATCGAGTTCAAGCGCGTGACCTATCCCGTCGAGGCGACGATCGCGCGCATCGAGGCCATGCCCTGGTCGCAGCGGGCCAAGGAAATGATGCAGCACGCACTGCGGTCCGGCCGCCTACCCGGCATCACTTCCAATCCTGACGCCCTTGCGGATGTCGAGTCAGGCGACGATCTCGGCGACTACCCCGACACCGTTCTGGAATCGCCGGAATGAGCAGGGGAGTGCCGCGCGGGATGGACGGGAAACAGCGGGTTCCCTCGGGTTACCTGGCGCTCTTCGCCTCGCTTTACGCGCTTCAAGGCGTCGTCGTCGCCTACTTCTTCAATTACAACCAGCTATACATGATGGCCGGCGGCGCGAGAAAGGCGGATGCCGCCGATGCGCAGTCTCTGGCGCTTCTGCCGTTTATCCTCAAGTTCCTGGGCGGTCCCTTATCCGACCGGTTCAACTTGCTGGGATTCGGGCACCGCAAGCCCTACATCATGATCGGCCTGGTGGTGCAGTCGTTGGGTCTTCTCAGTCTTTCCTTGATGCAGCCCGCCAACAACCTGGCCGGATTCACAGCCCTGGCATTGCTCACCGTCGCCGGCCTGGCGCTTTACGACACATGCTGCGACGGCATGGTGATCGACGTCACGCCGGCGGCCGACCGCGACCGCGTTCAGGGCATGCTGGTCGCAAGTCGGGCCGCGGCCGCCATGCTCTGCACGCTCGGCTTTGGCTTCCTGCTCGAGTTCACAGGCAATGGCCCCGGCCGCGGCGATCCGGTGCTTTGGATCTGCGCGGCATTGGGAATCATCCCCTTGATTCAAGCGTTGATCGTGCCGGAGCCAAGACGCGCCGAGGACGCCGAGCGGTTTCAGTGGCGCGCCCTGGGCGTTCTGCTCCGTCCCCGTTCCCTGGTGCTCCTGGCCTTCGGTGCTTTCTACGCCCTGGTTGGCTACGGCGTCGAGATCAACCTCGGCTCGTTTTACAACGAGGCGCTCCACTTTCGGGAGCGAACCATCGGCGCCCTCGGCTCATCGCGCTACGTTGGCCGCGTGATCGGTGCAGCGATCCTGCCGGTGTTCGCGGCCCGGCTGGGGCGATCCTGGGTTCTGAAAGCCGGAGTTCTCGCCCTGGCGGCCTCGACCATGTTTCAGGCCGCTATCTCCGGACCAGCCCCGGCAGGGCTGGCCGCGGGAGCGTTCGGAGCGGCCAACGGCTGGACCGATGCGGTCTTTTATGTCCTGGCCATGGAGGCGTCGGACCCGCGCATGGCCGCGTCAACCTATGCCCTGTTCATGGCCGTGACCAACATCAGCGTCGCCGGCGGCTCGCTCTTCGCCCGGCTCGAGGCCGCGCTGGGCACGCCAGGTCAACCGGGCTATCGCCTGGCCTTCCTGCTCACCGGAACGTTTGTATTGCTGGTCTGGCCCTCCATCCGGCCGCTGAGCCGCTTCCCGAGCCAAACGAAAACAGCATTATGAACACGTCGTTGTCGATCCTCGGCATCGTGACGCTCACCCTGCTGGTGGTTGCCGGCTTTCTGTTCTCGCTACGGTGGTGGGTCCAGCGCCTCGTTCGTGTGTTGCTGTTCCCTCGTTACCGTCTGAGGATCATCGGTCGGGAGCACATCCCGCAAACGGGCCCGGTGTTGATTGCCGCCAACCATGTATCGTGGCTCGACGGCTTTTTCCTGGCCGCAGCCTGCCCCCGCCGCGGTCATGCGCTGGTCAATGCCGCCTACATCGACTGGCCAGTCATCGGCCGGTGGGCCCGCTGGATCGGCTTGATCCCCGTCCCCTTTTCCGGCCCGAAAGCCCAGCGCACGATGTTTGAGATCTGCCGCAAGGTGCTCGCTGATGGGGGTGTCCTGGGCCTCTTCCCCGAGGCCCAGATGACCCGCAACGGGCTGACCGGCCCGTTCTACCGCGGGCTGGAGCTGATCGTCGCCGGCCGGGAGAGTACCGCGGTGGTGCCGGTGTTTCTGGAAAACCTCTGGGGCAGCGTGTTCAGCTATGCCGGCGGGCGCGTCTTGGGGAAACGACCCAGGGGCCTGCGGCGGACCGTGGTCGTCGTGTTCGGCCCGCCGGTCTCGCGTCCGATCACCGCTTTCGCCGTACGCCAGGCGGTACTTGAGGCGGGGGTCACCGCGTGCGAGCACCGGGGCCTGCCGTCGCGTCCACTCGAGACACTCGACCCGAGCCTCCCGTACCTTGACCATCCCGACCTCGGCCCCTTGACCGGCTCGACTGTCGACCACGACCAGGACGGCATCCGCCAGACGGGCCACAAGCCCGGGACACAGGGCCACCCCCTGCCGGGCGTCGCAATCCGCGTCGTGAACGACGCGGGCGACACCCTACCCCCCGAAAGCCCCGGCCGCCTGCTCGCCCGGGTTCCGGGCCGCGACTGGACAGACACCGGCTACCGCGCCTCGCTCGACCGTGATGGCTTCGTTCGGATCTTGCAATGAGCCGCAGATCGCGGCTGGTTCGCCCAGGTTGAGTTTCACTTCCGCTGATCGATCGGCAAGTACTCAGTCCGGCGGTTGCCGATGTAGATCTGCCTGGGGCGGGCGATCTTGAGCTTGCCGTCGGCGTGCTGCTCTTTCCACTGGGCGATCCAGCCCGGCATCCGGCCAATCGCGAACATCACGGTGAACATGTTGGTGGGGATGCCAATGGCCCGCATGATGATGCCGCTGTAGAAATCGACGTTGGGATAGAGTTTCCGGTCGATAAAGAAGGGGTCGGATAGGGCTTTTTCCTCGAGCTGCCGGGCGACGTCGAGCAGCGGATCCTTAACTCCGAGCTGGCCCAGCACCTTGTCGGCGGCCTCCTTGAGGATGACAGCGCGGGGGTCGAAATTCTTGTAGACTCGGTGGCCGAACCCCATCAACCGGAACCCGCTCTTGGGGTCCTTGGCCAGCTTGATTGACTGCTCGGCCGACAGCCCCCCCTCGTGAATCTGCTCGAGCATTTCGAGCACGGCCACGTTGGCGCCGCCATGCAGAGGGCCCCACAGCGCGCCGACGGCCGCGGCGCACGAGGCGAAGAGGTTGGCCTGGCTCGAGCCAACGACCCGGGCGGTCGAGGTGCTGCAATTCTGCTCGTGGTCGGCGTGCAAGAGCAAAACCAAGTTCAGCGCATCGACAACTTCGGGGCTGGCGATGTGCTGCTCGTAGGGCATCGAGAACATCATGTGCAAAAAGTTGGCGATGTACGGCAGCTTGGGGTCGGGATAAATGAAGGGCAGGCCCATCGAGCGGCGATAGGAATAGGCCGCGATGGTCCGCACCTTGCTGATCAGCCGCGTCGACTCTTCATAAAACTCTCCCTCCTCGGTCGTGGGCTGAGCCTCGTTGCTGTGGCGCGGGAAGCAGGAGAGCGTATTGACCATGGCCGAAAGAATCGCCATGGGCGGGGCATCAACCAGAAAGCCCTCGAAGTGATGCTTGAAGGCTTCATGGAGGGGTGCATGATAAGTTAGTCGATCACGGTAATGAGCGAGCTCGGTGCGGGTTGGCAAACGGCCATGGATCAAGAGCCAGGCTGTCTCTGTGAACGTGGAGTGCTTGGCAAGCTGCTCGATGGGGATGCCGCGATAGCGCAGGATCCCTTTCTCACCGTCGATGAAGGTGATCTTGCTGATGCAGGCTCCGGTGTTGCCGTACCCTGGGTCGAGCGTGATCAGGCCGGTACGGGCGCGAAGCTCGGAAATATCGAGGGCCAGCTCACCTTCGCTACCCTCGATGACCGGCAATACGATCGTTCGGCCATCGAACGTCAATGTCGCGTTCCGTGTCATTACCTTGGTCTCCCAAGCGGTCTGGTCGTGCCACCTGTCAAGAAGATTCGACTGGGTTATTCTACACGCCCCCCGGCGGAGGGTGAATGATCAGGTGGCAAACTGCGCGATTTCGCACTCTCGTGCGCGATCCGCTCGCTTGGCCACCTAGCGGATCGTCGGGGTATTGTGCGCCGCGTGTGCACGAGGATCAACCCAGAAACCAGCGTCGCCGGCGTCAAAGGCCGCCATCGAGCGAGGTGCGAAGAGCTGGCAGGTACTTCTCGGCCGAGGCCGTGTTGACGAGCACGACGCGATTGCCGGGGCGAATGAACCCGCGGTCCACCAGCTCCGGGATGGCGGCCAGGGTGGCCGCGCCCTCGGGCGACCAGGCGAATCGGCGCTCCTGCCACTGGTCATGGATCACCGTGCGGATCGCCTCGTCCGACACCGCCAGCGCCAGACCACCGGTTTGCCTGAGGATTCGCAAGACGTTGATGTGGCCGACATTCTGGGCCACATTCAACCCGGTGGCGATCGTCGTGCCGGGTGGTCGCGGAGTGATATCGGCCTGACCCTCGGCCATCGCCCGCACGATCGGGTCGGTCGCGGCGCTTTGGACGCAGATCATCCGGGGCCGCTCAGGGCCAACCAACCCCAGTGCCTCCAGCTCATCAAACGCCTTGGCCATTCCCACGACCCCGGTCCCTCCACCCGTGGGATAAACGATCACGTCGGGCAACTGCCAATGCCGTTGCGCCAGGCGGTCACCGCACGGCTCGGCCATTTCCAGGCCCAGGGTCTTCTTGCCCTCGGTTCTCCAGCCCGGCTCCTGGAAGGTGGCCACGCTCAAGTAACCGCGTGGCACGTACCACTCCTGCACCCGGCGGCCACAGTCGATGATCGTGCCGGCAACCAGCTCGAGGTGAACGTTCTGGGGATAGAGCTGAGCGTAGGCGGCGACCTTGCCCAGGACGGGCAGGTCCGTAGCGGGCGACATCACGATTGCGGCCTCGATCTTGCCCGCGACGGCATATTCGGCCAGTGCATCACCCGCGTTGCCCTGGGTGGGAACGGCCAGGCGGCCCAGCCCCAGGGCGCGCGCCATCGACACGGTCAGCGCCATCCCTCGATCCTTGAAAGAGAGCGTGGGATTGGCGCCGAAACCGCGATGATGCCGCCCCTCGTCCTTGACCTCGAGACGAAAACCGACGCGGTCGGACAGAGGATGAGCATACGCGAGCGACGGCGTGCATCCCTCGCCCAGGGTGACGATCGAGCGGGAATCGGCCGCGTCGTTGATATCGAGAGGAAGCAGTCCCCCGAACCGCCAGAGGTCGCGTCGGGCCGGGTTCCACCAGCCGTCGCGTCCGCACTCGGCCTTGAGGCGATCGAGATCCATCATCACCTGGATCGGCCGGCCATCGTGGGGACAGAGATTCATCGGAGTTTCGGCCGAAAACGTGGTGCGGCAGATCGTGCAGGCCAGATGGGAGACGTAACGCATGGTATGCTTTTCCTTCGGGATGAGTTGCAGTGACGCGTCGAGACGCCAGGCCGGGAATCGCAAACTTGATGATGCGCGGCGAATACGACGGCCTGGCAGCTCGTCTTGAAGATCAGGAAGGTGATGGCTTAAGCGGTGGGTTTGACGCTTTTCTTAAAAGGAAGGCGTTCAAGCCTCTAACCGGACGGCTCGCTGAAGAGCATCACTTTCGGCTCCTTCCCCTTAACCCATTGATCGAGCTCGCAGTTCCGGAAGCGGATCCAGAGACCGAGAGGCGCGATTTCCCTGGCTCGAGCCGGGTCGTGGTCAACTCGGAAACTCAGAATCGCACAAACGGTTCTCGGTCTCGAGGAACGGAAAGGTGCTCAATGCGACAGGCAACGACTGGACTCCTCGCCCTCGTGGCCGCTCTGCTCGTGGTGCTGCCATCATTGAGTCGGGTATCCGCCGACGATGCCAAAACCAA
>JAFAHT010000476.1 GCA_019237095.1 Planctomycetaceae bacterium | reverse complement strand
GTGCACCTCTGGCTGGGCTTGTCACGAGATCGTCTGGGGAATTACGAACGGCTGGCGTGTTTCGACCGCACCGGCGCGGAGGTCGGCGACTACACTGCCATCAGTACCGCGCTGGCCGCCGAAACCAGAGCTCGAGCCGAGGCGGAGGCGCGGGCGACGGCCGAAGCTGAGGCGCGGGCGGAGGCGGAGGCGCGAGCGACGGCCGAAGCTGAGGCACGGGTGCGAGCCGAGGCTCGAATCCGCGAGCTGGAAGAGCGATTGCGCCAGAATTGAGCTCAACCTGTGTGATTTGGAATGGATGCAACCCAACGTCAAAAAAAAGCTGGGGTTCCAGTTTTGTCGTAACTATAACGAAACGGCCCTGCGGCCCGGGCGAATAAACGAGCAAGTGCGACGAAGAGCTGTTAATCTCGGTGCCACCAGACCGCTTCACGAAGGACAGATCGTCGCTCGGAAGTCTTCTCAGAAAGCAAGTTATGTACGCGTTCGACGAGGAGCGCCCGGCATTACCCGGGCAAAGGCTGCCTGCCCGGCGCAGACCGAGGGGAGTGATGGTCCTTGGGGGCCTGCTTCTGCTGGGTCTGGGGCTCGTGCTGGCTGTTTACAATTCGTGCAAGATCGACATCGGAACCGCCCAGCAGGCCGTGCTGATCCGCCGCGAAGGGCTCGAGCTCGAGCCCGACATGGAGCTGGCCCCGCCCCCCAGGGACGGCCGGGCCTACTATAAGGGCGTGCAGTTGGGTGGGCCCAATGGCGGGGTCCTGACGGAGGGCCGCTATTTCTACAACCCTTATTACTGGTCGTGGGAGATCAGCCCCCAGTTCGTTGTGCCCGGCGACAAGATCGGCATCCGGATCGCCCTCAGTGGCGAGGATCTGCCCGCCGGGCAGATCCTCGCTCAGCCAGGCCAGAAGGGGATTCTCCGCGAAGTGCTCAAACCGGGACGCTATCCGTACAACCCTTATGCCGAGGCGATCGAGCTGCATGCCCCGGTGACCATCGCGGCGGGCTTCCGCGGCGTCGTGACCCTGCTCGCCGGCCCGCTGCCGAAGGACCCCAACGTTTTTCTGGTCGAGGAAGGCGAGCGCGGGGTCCAGTCGAAAACGCTCGAGCCGGGAACCTATTACCTCAATCCCTACGAGACGCGAGTCAGCATGGTCGATTGTCGTTCCCGCCGGTTCAACCTGGGACAGGGCGGCGAGATGAGTTTCCTCTCGGCCGATGGATTCCCGATCACGCTCGACGGCGTGGTCGAATTCCGCGTCTTACCCGCCAAGGTCGCCGAGATGTTCGTCAAGTACAACGAGGACGCCAATGGCGATGCGATCGATGAGGAGATCATCGCCAAGATCATCATGCCGGAGAGCCGTTCGCTCTGCCGCGTGGGCGGCTCCAAGCTCTCGGGCGGACAGTTCATCAGCGGCGACGACCGCGAGAAATTTCAGACCGACCTGGTCAAGAGCCTGACCCAGAACTGCCAGAAGCAGGGGATCGAGATCCTGGCGGTGGCGATCACCTCGATCAAGCCTCCCGACGACATCGCCCAGCCGGTGCAGCAGCGGGAAGTCGCCAAGCAGAAGCTCGCCCAGTTCCGCCGCGAAAAGCTCCAGCAGCTCTCCGAGGCGAAATTGAAGGTCGAAGTCGTGCTGGCCGAGCAGAAAAAGCTCGTGGTCGAGGCCGGGCAGGAGGTCGTCGAGAAGACCACCAAGGCCGAGCAAGAGCAGCAAGTCGCCGTGACCCTTTCCGAGCAGAAGCTCAAGGTCGCCCAGACCCAACTCGAGGCGGCCAAGGACAAGGCCGCGGCCATCCTGGCCAAGGCCGAGGCCGACGCCGAGGTCATCAAGTTTGACAACGCGGCCGAGGCGGCCGGTCTGGCCGCCCAGGTCTCGGCCTTCGACGGCGACGGTGCGGCCATGGCCAGAAACATGCTGCTGGGCAAGCTCGCTCCCTCGTTCCGCACGATTCTGGGCAACTCGGAAGGCCCGCTGATGAACCTCTTCAGCGAGTTCACCAAGCAGCACGACAAGTCGCGGCCGCTGCCCTCTGCCGGTCCGTCCACACGCTTCGGCGGCAGTCACACATCCACGTCCATATCCCGTCCCACCGAGCCGACCGCGGCCAACCGGCCGGGGCAGTCGCCCTCGCGGTCAGATTCATTGCCGCTCGCCACTTCCGAGGAGAACAAGCCGTGAACCCCTTTCGATCGCAATCCCTGAGCCAGGTCGCAGGCGCCTTGTTGGTTGCCGTTCTCCTCGTCCAGGTCGCTTACTTCGGAATCTGGCAGTGGACGATCTGCCGCATCGAAGTCCCCGCGGGATCGAGCCTGCTGGTCCGCTACATGGGCCCCTGGCCGTTTGGTACCACCAGGCCCCAGGCGCCCGAGGAAACACTCGTGCAAACCGATGCCGCCGGCCGCCCGCTCCAGGTCGGTATCCTCGAGGCCATGCCCGGCAGCGGACGCCATTTCTACTCACCCCTCGAGTATGAGACGCAGCTCGTCAAGGACGAGGTGGTTCCACCCGGCAAGATCGGCGTCGTGGTCTCCAAGATCGGCAAGCCGCTGCCCGAAGGAACCTACCTGGCCGACGAGAAGGGATATCGCGGCATTCTCCGCAAGGTTCTGACCCCGGGTCGCTATCGCATCAATAAATACGGCTTTGACGTCAAGATTGTCGATGTGGACGCATGCGCCGAGCCCGGTACCAAGGTCAAGCGCAGGGCCGAGGACCCTACCCTGATCCAGCCCGGCTATGTCGGCGTGGTGACCAACAAGGCCAGCGATCCGCGCACCAAGGAAGACCGCGGCATCCAGCCGCAGGTGCTGCAACCGGGGATCTACTTCATCAATCCCGAGGAGAAGCGGATCAACATCATCAGCATCGGCTATTCCGAGACCAGCCTGACGGTGGAAGCGCTCGGGTCTGGAACCGCCGGGCCGACTCAACCGGCTCCCGCGGAGGGGCCCTATAGGGGCGACCGCAGGGGCGACCGGCTGGGAACGACGACGGCCGACGATCCGCTTTACACCGCGGGTAAGGGGATCGAGTTCCCTTCCAGCGACGGCTTTCCGATTCACCTGGACTACACGGCGATCTGGGGCATTCTGCCCGTGCAGGCGCCCGATGTCGTTCGCCAGTTCGGCACGCTCAAAGACGTCGAGCAGAAGGTGATCTTGCCCCAGATCGAATCGATCTGCCGGCTGCACGGATCGCGGCGAGGCGCGGTGGATTTGCTGGTGGGAGATACCCGTGAGCAATTCCAGAACGAAACCTCCGCCGAGCTGGAGCGGGTATTGACGGCAAAAAAGCTGTCGCTCCTCTTCGGGCTGACCCGGCACATCTACGTGCCGAAGGCCGTCCGCGAGCCGATCCAGAAGGCCAAAGTCGCCGACGAGCTGACCAAGACTCGCGACCAAGAGCAATTGACCGCCAAGGCCCAGGCCGATCTGACCGAGGCCAAGGCCAAGGTCGTCTTCGAGGAGAAGCGAACCCGGGCGGAAACCGGAAAGATGGTGGCTAAGGTCGGGGCGGAAGGCGAGAAAAAGGCCAAGGAGATCGAGGCCATGACCGAGAAGCTCAAGGCCGAGATCGACGCTAAGAGCGCGGCCATCGAAGCCCGGACGACAAGGTTGCTCGGCGAAGCCAAGGCCAAGGCGGTCAAGCTGTCCAAGGAGGCCAAGGCGCAGCGCTTCCAGCTCCTGGTCAAGGCGCTCGGCAGCGCCGATGCTTACGAGCGGTACATCTTTGCCGAGGGGCTGCCGGCCGACCTCCGTGTGGGCATCTTTTACGCCGGCCCGGGCACCCTCTGGACCGACCTGAAAGGCTTCGAGCAAACCATGCTTGGCAAGCTTGTCTCCGACACTCAGGCGAAAGAGACCACCATCAAGAAGCGATCTTCGGCAGCGGTCGGAGACGGCAAGAAAGATTAAGCTGCGCACCCTCAAGACGAGGGTGGGCAATCCTGCGTGGTCGAGCATCGATTCGAGGAAAAGGCCATTGTCCACCACGTTGGCGCCGAACGGATCGCCGTCGGTCTGTGTGATCTTCAACCCTGCGGCCCGCAGGAGGAGAGCTCGGCAACGGCTCGAGGCACTCGCGTCGAGTTGGCGATCGAAAGTCGAGCTCTCGCCCACGGAACGGCCCGGCCATGCCGTGGAGCTGGGGCGTTGCGCCTCGGAACGCGGCTTCGGGATCGTCGCCGCGGCGGGGGGCGATGGGACGGTCCACGAGGTCGCCAACGGGGTGCTCCAGGACGGTCCTCCCGAGGTCTGCCTTGCCGTGCTCCCGCTCGGTTCGGCCGATGATTACGCCTACACCTTGAGGCAGGACCACGACGGTCAAGCAGGTGAACCCACGCGGGGGCGGCAGGTCGACGTCGGTGTGATACGAACTGATCAGGGCGCTGAGCGGTTCTTCGTCTGTTGTCTGGTTCTCTCTTTGCAGTGCAAGGGCTGTATAGCTTGAAAACCGCCCATGCGCTGGCGTGTCAATCCTCTTCGAGGTAAAACAACCAACTGGAGAGCTGTATGCGGGAGAACCGCCTGTACGGTTCGGAGGGGGAGGGACCGAACCCAATCGGTCCTCCCTACCCCTATCGAAGGCTAGGAATCCTGATGATCATGAACATCAACGGGGAAATCTCCATTGTCACTCTCGGGAGTACTCCGCGATGAGCAGGGTGAACCACACCTGGGATGAGATCGCCGTCGGTGACGTCGGCGAACTGACCCGCGTCTGCACTGCCGACGACATCGTCGTCTTCGTCCACGCCTCCGGCAACTACAACCCGACCCACCTGGCCCCCTCACCGGAAGCCGTCGCGCCGAGCATGTGGGTCGGCTCGCTCTTCTCGGCCGTCATCGGTAACGTCCTCCCCGGCCCCGGGACGACCTACCGGAGCCAGACGCTGCGCTTCCACAAGCGCGCCCACGTCGGCGACGAGCTCACCATCCGGGTCACCGTCAACGGCAAGCGAGAGAACGAGCGAGTCGTCACCCTCGATTGCCATCTGGTCAACCAGAAGGGAGAGCTGGTCGCGGACGGCGTCGCGGAGGTCAATCCCCCGGACCGCAAGCTAAGGGCCGAGGACGTCACCCTGCCAGACCTGAAGGTGATGCGGCACGACAAGTTCAAGCGGCTACTGGTCCAGGCCCGCCCCTCGGGGCCGCTCAATACAGCGGTGGTCTTCGCCACCGACGCGGTCTCGTTGCAGGGGGCCACCGAGGCCGCGGAGGCCGGTTTGATCAACCCGATCCTGGTCGGCCCGGCGGACACGATCCGGGCCGTGGCCGATGAGCATGGGGTCAAGCTCGGGGACGCCCGCATCGTCGATGCGGCTCAGGCGCAAGAGGCCGCGGCCAGGGCGGTCAAGCTGGTCCACGAGGGCGCCGCACGGGCGGTCATGAAGGGTAACCTCCACAGCGACGAGCTGTTGCGCGCGGTGGTCCAGTCGACCGGGGGGCTGCGGACCGGCCGCCGCATCAGCCACGTCTTCGTGATGGACGTCCCGGGCCTCGAGCGCCCCCTGCTCGTGACCGACGCCGTGATCAACATCCTCCCGCCCCTGGAGACGAAGGTCGACATCGTGCAGAACGCCATCGACCTGGCGCTCGCGCTGGGGGTGAGCACGCCGAAGGTCGGCATCCTCTCGGCGGTCGAGACGGTGAACCCTCAGATCCCCTCCACCCTGGACGCGGCGGCGTTGAGCAAGATGGCTGAGCGCGGCCAGATCAAGGGCGCTGTCGTCGACGGGCCGCTCGCCATGGACAACGCCATCAGCACGGAAGCGGCCCGCACCAAGGGTCTCAAGTCGCTGGTGGCGGGCAACGCCGACGTCCTCGTCGTGCCCAACCTCGAGGCCGGGAATATGGTCGTCAAGGAGCTGACCTTCCTCGCCGGCGCCGACACCGCCGGGATCGTCGTCGGGGCACTGGTCCCCGTGATCCTCACGAGCCGCGCCGACAGCGTCTACTCGCGGCTCGCGTCGTGCGCCGTGGCCATCCTCTATAGCGCCTACCAGAAGACGGGCAAGCCGCGGGAGGAGGTCGCGCCATGAGCGACGACGTGCTCGTGATCAACGCCGGATCCTCCAGCATCAAGATCTCGCTGTTCGGCCCCGGCGGCGCGGACGGCCCGGAGCTGCAACTGGCGGGGCAGGTGGAGGGCATCGGAACGGCCGCCCCCCACGCAATCTTACGCCGCGCCAGCCATGAGGTGCTGATCGACCGGAGCTGGCCGGACGGCCACGGCCCAAGCAACCACGACCAGACGATGGAGTACATCGTCCGTGTGCTCTCGGAGCTCCATGCGGGCTGGAAGCCGGCCGGGGTCGGTCACCGCATCGTCCACGGCGGCTCCCTCTACCGTGAGCCGACGGTCATCGACACGACCGTCCGCGCGGACCTGGAGGCGCTGATCCCGCTCGCTCCGCTGCACCAACCGGCGAACCTCGAGGGGATCGACGCGGCCGCGAAGGCGTTCCCCGATGCGGTGCAGGTCGCCTGCTTCGATACGGCGTTCCACCAAGGCCACCCCTGGGTCGCCGACACCTACGCCCTGCCCCGGGACCTCTATGAACAGGGCATCCGGCGGTACGGCTTCCATGGCCTCTCTTACGCCTACATCGCGCGGGCCATGCGGCGGATCGCGCCCGAGGTGGCCCGGGGGCGGATGATTGTCGCCCACCTGGGTAACGGCGCGAGCATGTGCGCGATACGTGACGCTCGGAGCATCGACTCCACCATGAGCTTCACTGCCTTGGACGGCTTGGCGATGGGCACGCGCTGCGGCCAGATCGACCCCGGCGTGCTCCTCTACCTCCTCGGCGAAAAAGGAATGACCGTCGCCGAGCTGAGCGACCTGCTGTACAAGAAATCGGGGTTGCTCGGCCTGTCCGGCCTGGGGTCCGACATGCGCGATCTGCTGGCGAGCCACAGCTTTCCCGCGCGGCAAGCGGTCGATTACTTCATCTACCGGGCGACGTGCTCGGCCGGCTCCCTTGTGGCCGCGCTGGGCGGCTTGGATGGCCTCGTGTTCACCGGCGGGATCGGCGAGAATTCCGCGGAGATCCGGGCCCGGATCTGCCGTGGCCTGAGCTGGATGGGACTCGTGCTCGACGAGGCCGCGAACGACACCGGCGGCCCCTGCATCTCGAAGTCATGGTCCGCGGTGTCCGCCTGGGTCGTGCCGACAAATGAGGAGCGGATGATCGCGATCTCCGTGGCGGAGCTGCTTCGGGTCACCACTGATCCGGATCGAACAGAACAATGAGTTGCGCACAGTCGGGGGCGGCTGTGCCACCAACCCGATGAGGAGTTCCGGGCCGGGTGGCCCCAGGGGAGCAATCCCCTGGGGCCACCCGGCCCGTTTCCACGATCCGACTCGCTTCACGGGGGTGACGACCGGTTCGGTCGCCACGACGGGTTCGAGTGCGTGTGCCGAATTCCGAACGGCCAGGCGACAAACGGGTAACGCTGGCCGTTTAACACCAGTCCGATCAAGGTTGAGCGGACAAGGTAGTGATAACTTGCCAGAAGCAAAGTACTTGCCGCCAAGGAGACGAACGTAAACTTGACCACACCCGGTGCGGGCCAGGTCGCAACCCATACCTGCAATGCGGCTACGAGCGGAAGGTGCGCAAGATAGATCCAATAGGAACTGTCGGCCACATAGCGCCAGGTCGGGCTATGCGCGGGGCACCGATCCTGGAAAAAGCTCAGCGTACCGAACACGAACAGCCACATAACCATTCCATAGGCGATCGAGTACACCAGCTTCACTGGCCAGAACCAGGAGATCTCTCGCGGATCATGGGCCAGAGATCCCGCAAAAAGCCGTTCGAGGATACGACGGTTCTCTAGCCGTGTACGGGCGATCGGTGATCCCCCCGCGCCCACGTCGCCTCCCGAGAAGAGCCTTGGTTGCGCAATGAGCTGGTTCATCGTTTCGCAGACGCCTGTCCGTACCTCAAGACTGGCGTCGTTTGACATCCCGCGAATCACATCGCGGCTGGTGGTCGGGCTGATCGCTGCCCAAACCTGCTTGAGCTCCGCCGGGCCATCCGACTCCGCCGACTTCAGCGTGGTTTGAAATCGGGGCCAGTCGGAAATCTGGCTGGCAGTCAGCATGGGGTAGGAAGTAAGCGTTGAAGAAGCGACCGAAATCCAGTAAAGCCGCTGGTAGCCGGAGTACAAGGCGACGGAGATCGCCAGGCCAAGCGGGATTTGCCACTTCCAGCGGTGAGGGAAACTGGCCACTACTCGCGGTTGGCGATTCAGAAGCCACCCAATAACGAAGAACGTGCCGTACATGATAAGGACCGGGATGGAGGGCCTGATGGTATTCAACGGGGTATCCACGCCGAACCAGCCGTCCATCGGCCAGAGGGAGACGCCGGTGGCTAGCGAAAGGGGCAAGACGGACCACGGTGAGCTGATGCAGCGAGCCATCATACGGTCGGCTCGTTCGGACAATCCAACGCCATTGGGCACGACCCTCTTGATCACGAGGTACGCGCCGATGAATAGAATGTAGATCAGGAGCAAGTAATAGAGAAACCAAAGATGAGTAAGGCTGAACATGCCCCCATTTTTTCTCTCTACGAAGGCCAACCCATAGCCATAGATTTGCATGAAGAAGATTCGTAGCGGTATGACGGTCAGGTTTCTACCCGACGTGTTCCCACCTACGATCCACCACATTATCGTGAGGGGATAGAGGACAATCCAACCGATCAGGAGCGGGATCGCGATTCGGGTCAATCTGTTCTTGGCAAAGCCCGCGAGTCCCCGACGGTGATAGAGGAGGCGGGCAAAGAATCCGGCAATCAGGAAGAACAGTTGCATCCGGAATGTGTGCGAAGTGAAGAAAAACCAACCATACTCCTGACCGCCTCCAATGTTCATAACTGGCGCACCAGCCGGGTAGGGCACGAAGCTCCACGCCGCGTGAAAGGCTACGCCCAAGAGGAGCGCAAAAGCGCGAGTCGCATCCAAGGCGTGATCCCGTTGCGATGGAGAACCCATGCCATGCGGCACCGCTGAGCCCGGATTATTCACTAATTCCTTAGTTGATCGCCGTAAAAACTTTGTCATTGGTAGTTTGTCACCGATCTTACCCAAACAGCGACCCAGTTTAACGTCGACGCAACCCAATACTCAGCGACCGGTTCCGGCGCCTCGGACAGGTGTCGTGAATAATCCGGGTTAGTCATCTGTGTCTTCAAAAGATTTTGACGCGCCGAGCGAGTTTAATCGGCGAGCCCCAGTGTCGCAAGGGCGCAATGCCAAAAAGCGGCGATTGCTGTACAATTGCAAGTCCCACATTCCCAGGATGTTACGTCAGTTCTCTCGCCACTCGCCACTTCCTCTTCAGTTGTCAGGCCGCCACGGTGTCGAGGTGGAATTCGCGGGCGGCGATGGCGATGGTGCGGGGGTCGGCCTGGGGGGCACCTTCGGCGTAGGCAATCAGGAGGGCAAGGTCGGCCAGGTGGTTCAAGCGCCGGGGAAGGCCGTCGGCGGCGCGGTGGAGGGCGGCGAGTGCCTCGGGTGTGAATAGGGGAGTGGTGGCACCGGCCGCGGCTAGCCGGCCCAGGACGTAAGCCGAAGACTCGGATTCCGTGAACGGGCCCAGGAGGCAACGGGCGGTGAGGCGGTCGGCCAGACCTGGGGGAAGTTGCAGGATCAGATCGGCCGTGCCAACCAAGAGCAGAGCGAGATCGGGCGGGCCGGTAGTTGCGAAGTTGAGCAAGAGTCGGAGCGTCTCGAACGTGGCGGGGTCCTGGATCAACTGGGCCTCGTCCACGATCAAGAGCGGATGGTGGCCAGTGCTGACCGCCGCGGCAAGCTGATCGCGCAGACGGCGGAGGGCAACGGCCGTGGTCGGGGTTGCAGTGAACGGGCCGCCGAATTCCTCGGCCAGCAGGGTCAGAAGCTCGGCCCCGGGCAGCGCCGGGAAGGTCAGATGAATTGCCGAGACACCGAGTTCCGCGGCCAGACAACGTGCGATCAGCGTCTTGCCCGAGCCGGGAGGGCCGAACAGGACGGCGGGGCCGTGGCCGTGCCGCAGCCCGTAATGAAGCCGGCGCAGCGATGCATCGCGACTGGGCAGTGCGACGTACGCCGCCGGGCTGACCGTCTCACCAAAAGGTCGATGCCGCAGGCCGTAATGGTCTTCGTACACGCCGTCTCCACGGTTTACCTGTGTTGACGATTCGCCTCTTACACGAATGTCTCGGCCAGCCCGAGCAGGGGAATGCCACCCGCGTCGAGGACCTCTCGTGCCCGCAGCAGGGAGCGTTCACCGGTCATGCTGCGGCTGTGGACCAGGATCGCGGCGTCCACCGCACGGTGCAGTACCGCGGCGCTCAGGCCGGTGAAGATGGGGCTGCCATCGACCAGGACCAGGTCGAACTCGCGCCGGAGCCTGGCCATCGTGCATGACCAGCCCGGGCTGGCAAGGAACTCCCTGGGACTCGCCGCGGCAACCCGCAAGGGCAAGATCCAGAGGTGGTCGTCGGGGGCGTGAATGAGGGCGTCGGCCAGGGCATGTCCTGCCGTCACCACGTCGTCAAGTCCGAACTCGGGATGCAACCCCAGCGCATGCGCGAGCATGGGACCGGTCAGGTCGGCATCGACGAGGACGGTCCGGCCGGGCCGCCGCGCCAGGGCGCGGGCCAGGGTCAGCACCAGGGTGGTGCGGCCTTCGGCCCGATGACAGCTCGTGAACAGCAGGACCTTGATGTTCTGCCGGTCACGCGACTCGATCAGGCGGTCGGCCATCTGATCGAACCGGTGGCTCCATTCGCGCTCCAGAGCCAGGACGATCCCCGGCCACTGAAGTTCCTGGATTGCCGTGGGATCGATCGATTGACTCGCCCGCGCCGGCTCGCCGCCTGACTCGCCGTGCCGGTGCCAGGTCACAGTACGGCGACCAGTGGAGGCGGTCCGGGCAGATCGCGCCTCGCTGCCCGAGGAAGGGGACGTTGCCTCGTGCTCTGGGGTTCGACTGGACCAGTGGGGGGTGGGGGTTACTCCCGAGGAAGGGCTGGCCGCGCCTCGCTGGGCGTAAGCACGGCTCAGGGCGTCGTCAACTTCCCTCATGGACCGGCTCCTCGTGGTGGTCGTCGGGCAGAAGGTAGCCCGGAAACACGACCGGGGTTTCGGTGTCGGAATCGACGGCCGTTCCAATGGGCTCGATCGAGAGCAAGACCCGGGCAGGGGAGGTTGTCACTGCTGCCGATGCGGAATTCCAGGCTTCGGGCTCTGTTCCGCCATCGGGCGCTGCACGCCCGGACCGGTGCCGGTGCGATGGTAGCAACAGCAGACGGGACCCTGGGTGCTGGATGGATCGCGCGTCGGTCCAGTGCCTCCAGGCCAGCAGGAGAGGAAGCAAGCCGAGAAGTGTATAGCCCGCCACGCGCACCTGCCGGCGCAAGCGGCGTCTTGGGCGTCGCACTCCCCTCGGCCGCGGCGACGCCGCGGTGGACCCCGCGAAACCCAAGCAGTGGGTCGAGCTCGGCCTGACATACGGAACCAGAATCAGAACGGGCGCCGGATGCAAGAATCCCGATTCGGTGAGCGGCATCGACGCGGCCAGCGTCAGCACAGGCATCGTCGGGAGAGCCTCGGTTCGACTCATGGCTGCACCCCCCCACGTTTGTTCGATCCTCAAGTTGCGTCTGGAGCAAGAATCCGGTTCGGCGCTTCCGGACCCGCGCAACGGGAATCGCGCCGGGCTTCGCGTGCGTCTTGACCCTTTCGGCTTTATTGATCGTCTAGACGCCACGGCAAACTTGAACAGCGGTGACGAAAATAACGAAACTGGAAAGATGACCGAGGGTGTATCGCACCTTGCGGCCAGCGAAAACGCCCGACTCCGCCTCGGGGAAAGCCGGCGACGGAATCGGGCGATGGGTTGGGGAGCCGGTTCGTTGCGAGGATGGCCGAAGCCAGGTGGCGATCAAGGTTCGCGAACATCGATTGAAGGGCGGGCAGGCGTCGGGCTCAACGACCGAAGATCCTCCCGAAGAAGTTCCGGCGGAAGACCGAGCCCGAGTTGCCGGACGCGAACATGGTCGCTGGGGCGGAACGATTTCCTTCATACTCCTGGACGGAACGGAACCGAGGAGGGGCCGACGCGAACCGGCCGAGGCCACCGTTGTTGGCCAAATCGAGGGCTCGGACATTGGCCTCGGTCACGTAGGGGTTGTGTCCCTGCCATCGCGACTCGACAAGCTCGAGGATATTGAGCGGGGCGAAGAGCGCCTCGCCGCCAACGGAGATCCAGTCGGCCGCGGCGGGGTTGGTCTCATCGACTCTCCCATCGAGGCCGTAGACCAAGTTGTACTCATAGTAGATCACCCGGTCCTTGTCGTCCTGACCGTTGAGCATCGAGCCCGAGTTGGTGTGCAGCTCGAGCTTGATGTTGACGGCGCGCGGGCCGCGATTGGGGATCGCCTTGTACTCGGCGATGTACTTGTAAATGCCCTGATTCCAGACTTCGCTGATCGTGCCGCGGGGTGGGAATGCCCGCAGGTTGCCCAGGAGCGTCTTCTTCTCTCCACGGATGTGAGCCTCGAACATGGCATGCACGCGAGGCGCCTTCCAGTCGCACTCGTCCGGGCCGGGCCTGGGGGGGCCTGGGGGGATCTCGTTGGCGTAATCGCCGATCCGGTGGTTGAGGTGGTTTTCGCCCAGCTCGGCCCAGAGCGCCTTCAGCTCATCCTTGGTCATCCCGCTTCCCGGGGCGGGGATCGGCTCGTTCAGCAGGATCGAGGCGACAGCGCCTCCCAGGCAGTGGCCGGGCCAGCGGGTGATTTCCTTGTTCTGACTGTTAATCGCCTCCCAATACCGCGCCGACGTATTGAAAATTTGATCGTACTTGAGCAGGGGACAGGGGGTCTGAAAGATCGTGACCTCTCCGCCTTTCTCCTTGTTGGGGCCCGTCCAGGTGAGATCATCATAAAGGTTGGGGAACCAGGTGGCATCGTCGCCAGGGGGAGGCAGCGTCTCGAGCAGGCCATTTTGGCCAGCCCGGACGATGTCCTCGCCAGGCGGAATGTAGCTGCCCGGAGTGCGAATCAGCTCGTCGTCTCCGCGCAGCATGGAATAGTCGGTGTCGACTCGCCCGTTGCCGCCGGCCCAAGGTTCATGGATCGAATCGGCCTTGGTCGGCCAGTAATAGAAGTTCCAGGGCTTCCTGGTGCTCTGCGCGACCTGAACGAATTTGGTCTCGACCTTGTAGGGCTTGGGGGCGCCCACGATCTTGAACGTGAACCAGCCTTGCTGATCCAGGCCGATTTCCTGGCCGTTGGTTCGTTCCAACCCGTTTGGCCCCTTGAGCTCGACGACCTTGCCGTCGGTCGTCTGGACGGTGAGCTCGCCGCCAAACCGAGTCGGGACGTAAACGCCGAAATGATGATCACCAGATTGATTCTCCAGTGCACCACCCAGGGAAATCGTTGTGACTCGATCCGCGGCCTGCGCGCCGGCGGTCATCCCCAGAACGGCGATGAGTGCCCAGGTCAGTGAGCCACCCAGCCCGATGCCAATACGCATGCTGCCTCCCAATACCGGTATTGAGTTATACACGCCGATTCGATTGCTCTTGATTCCCAAGTATCACAGGGAACGCCCGTGTTCCCTACACTTTCTGAGAATCTCCATCCTATGGGATCGACGTCGCTTCCTCAAATGCCCAATGCATGGTTCGGCTTCGAATGGGTGTTGGATGGATAGCAATTGGCCAAGTAAAGGGACCTAATCTCTTGAAACTCGTCATAGCCCCTAGAGTTCCTCGGACTGGTAGTTTCTCGATTTTCTCAAGAACAGTCAACGGAGAGGAGACGGATGCCGATAACCAGCAATGGCCACCCCTGGGGTGGAGAGCGAGAGTCGGCCAAGATGACCGGCTTGAGGCTTCCGCCACCGAACCGAGGCCTTCGTGAATTGTCCCACTTGCGGACAGGGGGACATGGTTCATTTCCCGACCTTGCACGAGTCAGGCCAGTGAACGACGACAGGGACGGTGGTGTTGGTGATCGGACGTGGTCCAGCATCGGCCGTGCCGACCCATCAGGGGACTGTCAGCTTATACCGACTCGATCGAGACGTCGACCGACAACCTCACTCTTCACAGAGGACATCGCGATGACCAGTGCAGCTCTATTTCTTGCCCTGAGCCTGCCAGGACAGAGCCTTCAGGCTTATCCTGCGGCTCAGGCCCCGGTA
>JAFAHT010000047.1 GCA_019237095.1 Planctomycetaceae bacterium | reverse complement strand
GGCCAGGCTGATGCTGCCGAAGACGACGACCAGCACGGTGACAAGCGCCATGAAGCCAATCATCCGGCCCCAGATCAGCTCGAGCCGCCTGACCGGCTTGCACACGACGGTGGAGATGGTCTGCTGCTGAATGTCAGTGGGCAGGCTGAGGGGGACAAGGATGGTGACCATCGCGGTCAAGAGCAGCGAGCACAGCAAGGTCAAGGTGGCGACGAAGAGCCGCCCCATCTCGGCGGCGCGCGGCGGCTGGAGGAACCAATGAGTGAACGCCAGCACCAGCGCGAAGACGATGACGACCACCCACGGGGCCCACATCTTGCGGTTCGCCTCGTGGACGCTCAACTGGGCGATCGCGTAGAGCCGGCGGCCGCGGACAGCGAAGAGCTCACGGCCAAAGAGCATGAGGATCCGGAGCAGGATGACATAGCCCATGTAGATCGCGCTGAGTCGGGCACCGTAGACGAGTCCGTCACTCCAGGTGGTCTTCTGGTTGGGATTCATGGCGGGCAGGAACCCGAACCGCTGCATCAGCACACCGACGGCCAGCCCCAGGACCAGGGCCAGGTGGATGCCGAGGAGCACCATGATGTCCGGAGAGCGGCCAAAGCGACGGAGCGTCCGCCAGAGCCCGACTTCCACCCACAGGGCCAGCACGAGCAAGGCAAGATAAGTGACCAGGGCGGCAAGCGGGACGGAGCCCACCACGTAAACCGGCAACTGCTTGGTGGCTTCGAGTGTCCGGACCAGCACGGTGACGGGGATCATGAGCGCGGCGGCCAGGGCCACGAAATCGTACCATCGGCCCCGGCCCAGGTAGCCTTCCTTGATGGCCTTGATCAGCCAGGAGCCGATCCAGCTCACGAAACAGAGCAGGCTGATCGCCTTGATCCAGGTGAGCCAGCCGCCCAGCAAGCCACTGGTCTGGAACGCGGGCTCCCCATAAAGGAAGAGCCAGAGCAAGGTATTTCGCAACCACCTGGGAACGTCCCCGGCGGCGGGGTTTCCCGCGCCGGCCTGGGCCCAGATGGGGGGCAACGCAAGAAGCGACGACATGGATGAAAATGCTCCCCGAAAACCGACGGTCTCGAGCGCGACTGGGAATGCCGCACGGAGATAACCGGCGGTCAGGATTGAGACCGACTTCCCGCGAACTCGGGAGGCGCCGGCGGCGTGGGCCTGGAGCCGTCGGTCGCCACCTTGCGGCGTCCCGGGTGCAGCTCGCTCTCGCGCACGATCCGCAAGAACAGCTCCTCAAGGGTGGTCGTGGGATGATCGACGCTGACGTCCTCGCCGCCGTGCCGCTGGATCAGCTCGCGAATCTCGTCGACGGTGGCCGGCGCGAGGTTTCGCGCCTTGATCTGAGTCACATCCTGGACCGTCAGCAGGTCAGATACCCTGCCCAGCTCCTTGAGCTCACCGCGATGGAGGATGGCAATCCGGTCGCAGATGTCTTGCATGTCGGCCAGGAGGTGCCCGGAGAGCACGATGGTCTTGCCTTGCTCGCGGAGGTCCCGGATCAACTGCTTGATCTCGGCCGTGCCGATCGGGTCTAGACCGGAGGTCGGCTCGTCGAGCAGGATCAGCTCGGGATTGTTGATCAGCGCCTGGGCCAGGCCGATCCGCCGCTGCATGCCCTTGGAATATTCACGGAGCTGGCGATGCTTGGCTCCGGTCAACCCGACCATGTCGATCAACTGCCCCACGCGCTTGGTCCGCTCGCTCGCGGAGATGTTGAACAGCCGGCCGTAGAACTGGAGCGTCTCCTCGGCGTTCAGGAATTTGTAAAGGTACGATTCCTCCGGCAGGTAGCCGATCCGTTCGTTCTTCGCCACGTTCGAGGTCGGCTCGTTGAAGATCAGGGCGTCGCCTTCGGTTGGAAAGACCAGCCCCAGGAGCAGCTTGATGGTCGTGGTCTTTCCCGAACCGTTAGGGCCAAGAAGCCCGAAGATCTCTCCGCGATGGACCTGAAGATCGAGGGCCTTGAGCGCCTGAACCTTCGGGCGTCCCCAGAAATCGCGATAGACCTTGGTGAGGTTTCGCGTTTCGATGATCACCTCAGGAGTCGTTTTCATCACGAGGGCGCCTTGTCTCACAAGGGATCGCATGGAATGGGTGTGCGACGAAAACCCGGATGAAGCAGGTAACCAGAGACCGAACTTGGGAGTTTTCTTGGAGATTTCGCCGCCGGTGGGCGGACGCACGCCCAGGCCGGGTTTGCCCACGCGTTGGGTGTGCTACGATCGACCCGTCGAAAAGGTTCGAACCGTCTTGTGGCTCAATCCCCAGCCGGGTCGGCGTACCTCCTTGGCGCCGCGGAGCCGAACGCCGCGCGATCGCGATCAGGAAAAAACATGGTAGCCGCGGGATGCCGGCTCTGGCAAGGATCGGAAATGGCCCACGGTTCAGACTTACGGACGGGACGAAGCCCTGTCCCTTGATGTCAGGGAGTCAGGCCGGTTTTGCCAGAGTTGTCCACGGGCGCTTCAACGCGCCCATTGAGGCGCGGCACCTGCACCACGGGTCGGTCGTTCGTCAAAGAGCTGTACGGCCGCACCAGAGTCTGGGCCGAATCGGGCGGAGGCCCGCCCATGGGATGACATCCCCCATTGCCGGTGTACGGCAGGTAACGCTGGCCGCGGTTCACGTACGGATTGTAGTACGTTCCAGGGCAAGCCTGGTCGAGGGGCACCGCGAAATAGCGCCGGAAGTTGTACTCCGCAGTGCGGTCTGCGCCCAAAGGCAAGAACGGCCCGGGGTCGGACCAGCCGTAGCCGTCGGGATTATTGTTCGGAAACCCCCAACCGTCGCCGGGCCCAGGAGGCAAAATCCAGCCGCCGGATCCGTGGTGGTGGTGCTGCTGGCCGTAAGGGCATCGTGCCGGATCCGGACACTGCCCGGTGCCTCCCAGCGCCAGGGCCAGGGTGATTGTGACGATCGTCGTGGTCATCTCGATCCTCCGTGTCGAATCGCTCGTGGCGGCTGTCTTTGACTCCGGCCCGAGGCAGCCCTTGACGATGCGCAAGAACCGACCGAACGCGGGAAACACCAGAATCCAGTCTAGCACGCCGGACGAGGCGCTGCGGGCGTTCACGCGGGAGATTCTCTTCCTGCGCGTCGTCGGCAACGGTACGATCGATCTCGTCGGACAAGTCGGCGAGCGACATCGCTGCCCGATCCGTTCCAGTCGGTCCAGGCCCAGCCATGATCCTGCTCATCGACAACTACGATTCCTTCACTTACAACCTGGTCCAGCGCCTGGGCGAGATCGACCCCGGCATCGATCTTCAGGTCTGCCGCAACGATCAGATCGCGGTGGCGGACGTCGAGGCTTTGAACCCATCTCATCTGATCATCTCGCCGGGTCCTTGCACCCCTCTGGAGGCGGGGATCTCCAATGACCTGATCGCCCGGCTCGCCCCCAGGATCCCGCTGCTCGGGGTCTGCCTGGGCCACCAGTGCATTGGCCACACCTTCGGGGCCCGGGTGGTCCGCGCCAACCGGATCATGCACGGCAAGACCTCATGGATCCACCACGATGGCAAAGGCGTCTACCGAAACCTCGCCAACCCGTTCGAGGCGACCCGATACCACAGCCTGGTGATCCAGCCCGGAACCCTTCCCGACGAGCTTCAAGTCGTTGCCTGGACCGATCAGGGTGAGATCATGGGTGTTCGCCACAAGTCCTACCCGCTGGAAGGCGTCCAGTATCATCCCGAGAGCTTCCTGACCCTCGAGGGGATCAAGCTGCTGAGAAATTTCCTGGAACAGTGAGCGTTGTCTCGGGGGCGTTGGCCCAGCACTGGGGGATGGCTCCACGAAAGGCGCATTCATGCTCACAGTCGAAGAGGCGCTCGCAGAGGTGATAAAGGAGGCCAGGCCGCTGCCTCCGGCTGAGCGCTCGCTGCTCGACAGCCGGGGTTGTCTGCTCGCCGAAAACGTGGCGGCCGACGCGGACCAGCCGCCGTTCGACAAATCGCTCGTGGACGGTTATGCCGTGCGGATCTCTGACCTGACGTCCGCGAATCGTCGGCTCAAGATCGGCGAGACCATACTGGCCGGCCAGACCCCAACCCGCAGGCTGGGGCCATACGAGGCGGCCGTGATCATGACCGGGGCCCCCCTGCCTCCCGAAGCCGACGCGGTGGTGATGCATGAGCACACCCGCTTCGTGCACGAGGATGTCGTGGTGGATGCCCCCGAGGTACGAGCCGGCCAGAATATCCTTCGCCGGGGGCGAATTTGCCGCCAGGGAGAGCTCCTGCTGCAATCTGGAAATCGATTGTCCCCGACCAGCCTGGGACTGCTTGCCTCGGTCGGGCGGACCCGCGTGCGGGTCATCCCCAGACCGACGCTGGCCATCTTGCCGACCGGAGATGAGCTGGTCGAACCTGCCCAGGTTCCCGGGCCCGGCCAGATCCGCAACTCGAACGCAGTCATGCTCGAGGCCTTGGCCGTCGACCACATCGCATTCTCCCGGGTCTTTCCAATCGCACCCGACGAGCCAGGTGAATTGCATCGAATCGTGCAAGAGTGTCTGGTGTTTGATGTTTTGCTGGTGACCGGCGGCGTCTCCGCCGGCCAGCGCGACCTGGTTCCCGCTGCGCTCGAGCGGAGCGGCGTCCGCCAGGTGTTTCACAAGGTTCGCATGAAGCCCGGAAAGCCGCTCTGGTTCGGAATCGGCCCGCAACGTGGAGAGCAGCCCGGGACGCTTGTCTTCGGACTGCCCGGCAACCCGGCCAGCACCCTGGTGGGGTTCTTGGTATTCGTCGCGCCGGCGCTGCAAGTCCTCGCCGGGCGGTCCGGCCCCGTGCCTGCGGAGCTAAGCGCCCGGCTCGACTTCGAGTTCCTCCATCGCGGCGACCGTGCGACCTACAGACCGGCGCGGTGGGTGGAACCGCCATCCGGGACCGGGACAAGCGGCCCCGGTGTCATCGAAATCCTGGATTGGGCAGGATCGGCCGACTTGGTGGGCATGGCCCGGGCCGACGGCTTCGTCATCCTCGGTGCTGGCGACCGAGTTTTCCAGGCAGGAGAAATTGTCCGTTTCCTGCCGCTACGCTAACATCGAGGCCGCTGCTCCTTCGAGCAACGAACGCAACCCGTTTTTTCGAGGAGCCGGAGATGACTTCCAGCCAGGCGATGGAGGTGGAGACCCGGACCGGGCCCCTGAACGGCCTGACGGAGCGCCTGTCGCCGCATCCGGTGGTCGCGGGCTTGAGCTCGGGAATCTTGCTCTGGTCGGCCTTTCCTCCCGTGGAATGGAGCTGGCTGGCCTGGATCGCCCTGGTGCCGCTCTTCTGGCTGGTGGTTCAGAAGGGACCAGCGCTGCGGCTTTACCTCGGAGCATGGGCAGGTGGCCTCGTCTTCTGGGTGCTCAGCGTGCAATGGGTGCGCCTTACTGATCCCACGGCCTGGTTGGCCTGGCTGGCGATGGCGCTGATCTTTTCACTCTGGTGGCCCGGCTTCCTCGCGCTGGCGCGACTTTCGGTTTTCCGGCTCAGGCTGCCCTTGATGATGGCAGCACCGATTCTCTGGGTCAGCATGGAGTTCATTCGGGCCTTTCTGCTTACCGGCTTCCCTTGGTATTACCTCGGCCACAGCCAGTTTCGCTTCCTGACCTTGATCCAGATAGCCGACACCACGAGCGCACTGGGGATCAGCTTCCTGGTCGCCCTGGTCAATGCCTGGTTCCTGGATCTGCTGTCGCTTCCCCTCTTGCGGTCCTCGACCCGAGGCACGCGGCTGACCCGAAGACAGACGGTCAGACTCTGGATCGTGACGGTCTTGATGGGGGGAAGCCTGGTTTATGGGGCTTATCGACTGTCCACGGCCCAGTTCCGGGCGGGCCCCCGACTGGCACTGTTGCAAACCAATTTCGAGCAGCAGTACAAGATGGGCGGCGATCCCCTGACGATCCTGGAGCGGATCGAGCACCTGATCGAACGCGCGATCGCCGCGCAGCCCCGTCCCGAGTTGATCGTCTGGCCCGAGACGGCATATCCGTACGGGTACATTGTCACGGACCCGGCCACGCCGCCCGCCGAGCTCGCTCGCCAGGTCGGGTTGATCTCCAACCAGATCACGGCCGCGGAGTGGATCGACAAACATAAGAAGATCGCCGAGCACCTGCACGACCTGACTGACCGGGCGGGCGTCTCCATGCTCATCGGCTCGATTCTCTACGACCACCGGCCCGGTCGCTTCAGCAAGTACAACGCCGCGATCCTTTTCCAGCCGCTCGTTCGATCGGTCCAGGCCTACAATAAAATTCACCTGGTTCCTTTTGGCGAGTTCGTCCCGTTTCTTGACACCCTGCCCTGGTTGACGGTCTTCACACCCTATCGCAACGGCCCTGTGCCCACCTTGACCTTCGGCAAGGACCCGCTCATTCTCACTTTGGGCCCGTACCGCATGGCGATTGGCATCTGCTTCGAGGACACGGTCCCGCACGTGATCCGCCGGTTCTTCCACGAGACCGGGGGCGGCCGCCAGCCGGACATGCTGATCAACCTTTCGAATGACGGCTGGTTCCATGGCTCTTCCGAGCTGGACATGCATCTGGCCGTCAGCGTCTTCCGCACGATCGAGCACCGGGTCCCCCTGGCCCGGGCAGTGAACACGGGGATCTCCGCCTTGATCGACGGCAACGGCGAGATCCGGGTCACGCTGCCGCGCCTGACCGAGAGCGTACTTAGCGTCACGGTGCCACTCGACGACCGCACCAGTTTCTACACGGCCTGGGGCGACTGGCTGGGAACCACCTGCCTGGCCGTCACGATCGGGCTGGTGCCGCTTGGTCTCATCCGCCGCGGGACCAAGGCGGCGGCATGAATCGGATCAAGGATTCTCGCGCGCTATTCGCGGGTATGATCATTGTCCCGCTTGAACTCTGGCTGATTCTCCTTACACAATGTATCGGAGATGCTGCGCTTGCTCGAGCGAGCACGTCGGCTTCTCGACCATTGGGTTCGCAGCATCCCGCAACATCGAACGAGACCGTCAGGCCATGACCTCTCCATCTTGCTCGCGCCTCATCTGGTTTTGCGCGACCATGACAGTGTTGCCTGGCTGCGCGCGGAGGACTCCGCAGATCGCTCCACCCGAGGCTGTCACGATCCCGGTCAGCAAGCCCGTCGTCCGCGAGGTCACTGACTTCGTGGACTTCACCGGCCGCACCGATGCGATCCAATCGGTGGACATCCGCCCACGAGCCACGGGCTACCTGGTGAAAATGCCGTTCGAGGAGGGGACGGAAGTCAAGGCGGGTGACCTGCTCTTCGTGATTGATCCACGACCCTACCAGGCCCAGCTCGATCAGGCGATCGGGCAGGTCAACCTCTACCAGGCCCAGCTCAAGCTGGCCCGGACGACCCTGGCGCGGGACCGGGCGATCAACTACATGACCCCCAACTCCATCAGCCGGCAGCAGATTGACCAGGATGAGGCTGCGGTCGAGGAGGCCGATGCGCGGGTCAAGGCGTATGAGAAAAATAGTGAGGTTTACAGGCTCAACCGCGAATTCACCAATGTCGTCGCGCCGATCAGCGGCATGGTGAGCCGCTACTACCTGACCCTGGGCAACCTGGTCAACCAGGACCAGACGCTGCTGACCACGATCGTCTCGCTCGACCCGATGTATGCCTACTTCGACGTGGACGAACCGACCCTGCTGCGGGTCCGCAAGGCGATCAACGAGGGCAAGATGAAGGCCCGGCGGGCCAACCGCCTGCGCGTTCCCGTGTTCATGGGCCTGCAGAACGAGGCCGGCTTTCCTCACGAGGGAACCATCAACTTCGTGAACAACCAGCTCAATCCGACCACCGGAAGCCTCCTGGTGCGGGGCATCTTTCTCAACCCCAAGCCGCCGGGCGGTACCCGGCTGCTGTCGCCCGGGATGTTCGTGCGAATTCGCCTGCCAATCGGCGAGCCCCATCCCGCCATACTGGTGATCGACAAGGCGATCAGCTCTGACCAGGGAATCAAGTTCGTCTACGTGGTTGACAAGGACAACAAGGTCCAGTACCGCCGAGTCACTACGACTTCGCTCCAGGACGATGGCCTGCGCGTGGTCACCGAGGGGCTGAAGCCCGATGAATGGGTCGTCGTGAGCGGCCTGCAGCAGGTCCGGCCCCGCATGTCGGTCCACCCCGAGCAGGGGCCCATGCCGTCGCTCGGCCGGGACACGGGAGCTGATGCTGCCACAGCGCAACGAGCCCCGACGCAAGCGACCCCGACGCAAGCGACCCCGACGCAAGCGACCCCGCCCGCCGGCCAACCAGCTCGGCCGTCTTCGCCTCCTCAGGACCAGCCCAAGCGCTGAGCGGGGCCCTTGCCATGATCGCACGGTTCTTCATCGATCGACCGATCTTCGCGGCTGTGCTGTCCATCGTCATCACCTTGATTGGCGGGATCGCCTGCTTCGCGCTGCCCATCGCCCAATACCCCCGGATCACGCCGCCGGGCGTGTCCGTGTCGATCAGCTATCCCGGCGCCAGCGCTGCGGTGGTGGCTGATACGGTGGCCGCGCCGATCGAGCAGCAGGTCAACGGTGTCGAGGGCATGCTCTACATGTCCTCCCAGATGGGCAACGACGGCACCTACACGCTGACGGTCACCTTCGACATCGGCACCGACCTGAACACGGACCTGGTGATGGTGCAGAACCGTGTGACGTTGGCCATGCCGCAACTGCCGACCGCGGTCCAGAACCAGGGGATCACGATCCGCAAGAAGACCCCCGACATCTTGATGATCGTCAACTTTTTCTCTCCGGACGGTCGCTACGACGATATTTACCTGAGCAATTTCGCCACCATTTACGTGCGGGACGAGCTGCTGCGGGTGTACGGCGTCTCGGACATCAATTACCTGGGCCAGCGCGATTACAGCATCCGTGCCTGGCTCGACCCCCAGAAGCTGGCGTCGCGGAACATGACGGCCATAGACGTGGCCCAGGCGATCAGCCAGCAGAACCTGGTTGCACCCGCCGGACGGATCGGGCAGCCCCCAGCCCCCCTGGGGCAATCCTTGCAATTGCCGATCGACACGCTGGGCCGGTTGACCGAGCCCGAGCAGTTCGGCGACATCATCGTCAAGGTCGATCCAGCAACGGCATCGAATACATCAGGTCTATCGGCCGATTCCGTGAACGGCGGCTCCGCCCAGGCAAGCCAGTCAGGCTCGGGCTCGTCTTCGAGCTCAGGCTCAGGCGGCGGTGCTGGCTCCGCGGCGGGCGGAGGGCAGATGCAGATCGACACCATCGGGGGGGCCTCGACCGTCGATGCGACGGCAGGGACCATCAGCCCGCCGACGATCGGTCCGACAATGCGACTTGGAGCCGTCGGTGGGCCGGCGACAACGGGCACCGCGACCAGCACGGCGGCGATCACGATCACCGGCCCCACGACCGTCTTTCCCGCCCCCACGACCGGCGGATTCACGGGAGGAGGCACGACCGGCGGAGGAGCCACGGCCGGGGGAGGAGGCACGACCGGCGGAGGAGCCACGACCACAGTAGGCACGACATCCGGTGGCGCGGCGGGCGGTGGGGGGGGCTCCGCAACCGCGAACAGCCAGCGGATCGGCAGCGCCCTGAGCACGACTTTGTCCGGATCCTCCGCGGCCTCCCTCGCTCTACCCAGCCCTTCGGACGCCGTGGTCCGGCTGCGCGATGTCGCCCGGGTGGAAATGGGCGCCCAGAATTACAACCAGTCTTGCACCTTCGACGGCCACCCCTCCGTCGGCCTTTCCATCTATCAGCTCCCCGGGACCAACGCGCTCGACGTCGCCGAGCGAGTGCAGGCCAGGATGAAAGAGCTGAAGTCCCGCTTTCCCGACGGAGTGGAATACAGCACAGCCTACGACACCACGCCCTTTATCCGCGAGTCGGTCGCGGACGTGTTCGAGACCCTGCTGGAAGCCGTGGTGCTGGTCGGGATCGTGGTGCTCGTGTTCTTGCAGGACTGGAAGGCCATGATCCTGCCGATGATCGATGTGCCCGTGTCGCTGATCGGCACGTTCGCCGTCATGGCCGCCCTCGGGTTCAGCCTGAACAACATCTCCCTGTTCGGCCTGGTGCTGGCGATCGGCATCGTGGTCGATGACGCTATCGTGGTGCTGGAGAACATCGAGCGGTTGATGGCCACTGGCCTCGACGTGCGAGCAGCCACCATCAAGGCGATGGATGAAGTGACCGGGCCCATCGTGGCGGTGGCCCTGGTGCTGAGCGCCGTCTTCGTGCCCTGCGCATTCATCGGCGGCATCACTGGCCAGTTCTTTCGCCAGTTCGCGGTGACCATCGCGGTCTCGACGATCATCTCGGCCATCAATGCCGTCACGATGACTCCTTCCCGGGCGGTCATGATCTTCAAGACCGGAGAGGGCGAGAAGCACGAGGACGTGCGCGAGGCTTTGCCATGGTGGACCTTCGGCGTGGTGGGCGGCCTGCTCACCGTCTGGCTGAGCCCGCGATTCTTGGAGATCACCGACCTCGCGCGGCAGGCGGAAGAGCTCTTACCAGCGAACGAGTACCTGCGATGGGCCATCTGGTTCATTCCCGGCGCGGTGGCCGGCGGGGCGGTCGGGCGGTTCCTGATCCGGCCCGTCAACGCCGTGCTGCGCTGGTTCTTCCGCGGCTTCAACCGCGGGTTCGATGGAGTGACCCATCTCTATGGCTGGGCAGTCGGCAAACTGCTCCACCTCAGCCTGGTGGTACTGCTGGTCTACGGCGGCCTGCTCGTCTCGACCTACTGGATCTTTCAAAAGGCCCCCACCGGATTCATACCCCAACAGGACCAGGGCCGGTTGATCGTCAACATCCAGTTGCCCGATTCGGCGTCGCTCCAGCGTACCCAGGAAGCCGCGGCGCAGCTCGTGGCGATCGCGCGCGAAACGCCGGGTGTGGCGCATACCGTCGCGATCTGCGGCTTGTCGTTCATCATGCAGGCCAACAGCCCGAACTTCGCGTCCATGTTCATCGTGCTGGACGCCTTCGACAAGCGCCAGAGCCCCGAGCTGCGCGACACCGCCATCATGGCGAGATTGCGCAAGGAATGGGCGCGGCGCGTGAAGGAGGCCCAGGTGACCGTGTACGGCGCGGCGCCGATTCCGGGCCTGGGCGTCGCCGGCGGGTTCAAACTCGTCGTCGAGGACCGCGGCAGCCTGGGGCTGGATTCATTGCAGCGCCAGACCGACAACCTCGTTCGCAAGCTCCAGGCCGTGCCCGGCCTCACGAGCGTGGCCACCCAGTTCCGATCCCACACCCCACAGCTCTGGCTGGATATCGACCGGGCCAAGGTCGCGAGCCTGGGCGTCTCTTTCGATGACCTGAACCAGACGCTAACGATGTATCTGGGCTCGCTCTACGTCAACAGCTTCAATTTTTTCGGCCGGCACTGGCAGGTCACCATCCAGGCCGAGGATCGGTACCGCGACCGAGTCGAGGACATTAACCTGTTCCAGGTCAGGAACAGGTGGCAGCAGATGGTCCCGCTGGGCACGCTGATCCTGCCGCGTGAGATCGGCGGCCCGATCTCGGTGACGCGGTACAACCTCTACCAGGCCGCGACCATCAACGGCAACGTGCAGGATGTCAGCACTGGCGTGGCCATCGCCGCGATCGACGACCTGGCCGCCGAGACCCTGCCCCTGTCCATGAGAACCGAGTGGACCGAGCTGATGTTCATGCAGATCCGTGCGGGCAACACCGCGATCTACGTGTTCTTCCTGTCAATCCTCTGCGTGTTCATGGCCCTGGCCGCCCTGTACGAGAGCTGGACTCTGCCCCTGGCGGTCATCCTGGTCGTGCCCTTGTGCTTGCTCTGCTCGGTGGCCGGCGTACTTTATACACATCGTGACGTGAACATTTTCGTGCAAATCGGGCTGGTGGTGCTGGTCGGACTGGCCTGCAAGAACGCCATTCTGGTCGTCGAGTACGCCCGCCAACTGCACGAGCAAGGCCGGCCGGTCTTCGAGGTCACGCAGGAGGCGTCGCGGCTGCGGCTGCGGCCCATCCTGATGACTTCGTTCGCTTTCGTCTTCGGTGTTCTACCGCTTGTCTTCGCCTCGGGGGCCGGGGCCGAGATGCGGCGGTCGCTGGGGACCGCGGTATTCAGCGGGATGCTGGGCGTGACGCTCTTCGGCATCTTTCTGACCCCGGTTTTCTTCTACGTGATCCAGGGCCTCAGCGAGACCCGGCTGTTCGCGGCCGCGTCGACGCGCTGGATCGGTTCGGCGGTCCTCGGTGGCCTCGTGGGGCTGGCAAGCGGCTACCTGCTGGCGCGGCTCGGGGTCGCTCGCCTGTCCTGGGCGCTGGCGATCGGCGGTATGGCGGGGGCCCTGGGCGGGCTTGCGGTCCTCGGGGTCCATCGCCAGATCATGCCAAGGCGGACGGACGTCGAAATCGATCAAACCTCCTTGCACGACC
>JAFAHT010000041.1 GCA_019237095.1 Planctomycetaceae bacterium | reverse complement strand
TTCGACCGGAGCGCGGGTACCCCGGCCGCGAAAGTCGCCGATCACGCCGATCCGCACCGAGCCCTCTTCCTTCCGCGTGGTCTCAAAAGGCTGCCGCTGAGGGTCACCGGTCAGCTCGATCCCGCCGAATTCCAGGTTGATGGGCATGGGTTGGACTCCCTGGTTGGTCACCAGACGCACTCACGCTCGACAGGACGGGATCACGAGATCAGCACGGTCGGGTAGCCGAGGACGATCGTGCCTCCGTGGCCACAAAGATCACCCATGCGAGCGGCAGGCTGACCGCCGATCAGCACGGTGAAACTACCCAGGGCGATCACATCGGGAGGGCCCACGCAAACGGCCATGTCGCCGACGCGGGCGGCGGGCATCCCACCGATCAGCACCGTGATGGCGCCGGGGGGCAAAATCGGACCGCCCACATGGGGAATAGGAGGGACGGCGGGAGTGACCATCGGGCAGACGTGCATGTCGCCAACGCGAGCGGCGGGCATTCCCATGGGGTCCTCCTATTTCTTCTTGAGTGCGGGGCGTGCGGGGGACGGGATTCGCGGAGGCGTCGGCCAGAGATTCTTGCCGTCGGCGATCTCGTAGCCGACCCTGAGGAACGATGCCTGTTTCTGGGCGGCTCTCTCTGGTTCGCTGATCACGGCGGCGAGCATAATTGCGCCCGTCGCCATGCGGGCGGTGAGATCGTCGCCGGGAACAACCACGGGCAGGTTGGGCGGCGAGAGGCTGCCGCCGCTGAAGTAAGCGGCCATGGCCGTGCAACCGGCAGGCGTGCCGATGTCAGCGGCTTCGGCCGCGGGCCAGCATGGGCGGCGGTTGTCTTCACTGGGGTCGCTGACCCAGGCCCTGGCGGCCTCGAGCGCCTTGGCGACGGCCGCGGGCGGCTCCGGGCCGAGGACCTGGGTGGCACACTGATAGGCCCACCACACGACGGCCCTCTTCACCATGGCATGAGCCAGGAAGCGAATGCCGTCGAGGTGATGCTGTTTCTCGATCAGCAGGTCCAGGAATGGGCGCGGAGACAGATCGGCACGCACCAGGGCGCGAGCCTCTTCGCTCAGCGGGATCCGACGGCACACCTCGGCGGCGGTCTTGACGTCAATCAGTGCCAGGTCGAGTTGGCTCATGGGAAACCGTTCCGGCTCCTATCTGAAATATGCCTGAGCTGAAGTTGAACCTGATTCGCCGTCCAGTTTCACAACGATCACCCGATCATGGTAATCCCCCCCGAGATCTGAGTCATGGCGTCGCCGCTGACCTGGACCATCGTTCCCTGAACCTGGGTCTGGACCTGGCCCTTCACCGAGACCATCATCCCCTGGATCGTCACTCCCATCTGGTCGATCTTGATGCTGTTCTGGCCAACTTTGAGCTCGATCGACTGCATGGCCTCGGTCGAGCTGGATCCCAGGTTGAGCTTGGTCGTTTGGTTGCCCATCTTGATGGTCAGGGTGTCGTTGCCCATGTCGATGGTGACCTCGCGGTTGCCCTGCTTGATCTCGTGGGTGTCGTTGCCTTGTGAGACGGTCACGGTGCGGTTGCCCTGTTCGATGGTCACCGACTCGTTCCCGGTTTTGACCGTCTCGGTCCTGTCTTTATAGATCGTGATGGTCTGGCTGCCGTCGTCACAATTATTGGTGCCGACGCTATAGCTCTCGTTGTTGAAGATCTGGACGGTGTGGTCGCCCTTATCTTTCTTGTCGAAGCCGATTTTGAGCGTGTCGTTGTTCTCGACCACGCGGTTGAAGTCTTTCTCGGCGTGGAAGTAGACCTCTTCCGAGTCTTTCTTGTCCTCGAAGCGAAGCTGGTTGAAGTTCTTGTCCGTGCCTTGGAGCGTGCTTCGGCTCAGGTAGCCACTCTGGGTCTTGTTGTCGGGAAGCGTGTAGGGGGGCATGTTCTCGGCATTGTAGACGCTGCCCACGATGATCGGCCGGTCGGGATCCCCTTCCTCGAAGGCGACCACCACCTCTTGGCCCACTCGCGGGATGTGGATGATGCCCCATTGCTTGCCCGCCCAGAAGGTGGCGACCCTTGCCCAGCAGGAGCTGTTGGCATCTTTCTGGCCCTTGCGGTCCCAGGGGAACTGGACCTTCACACGCCCGTACTTGTCCGTGAAGATCTCATCGCCCGGATTGCCAACCACGATCGCCGTCTGCGTCCCCTCGACAGTCGGGCGGGGAGCCGTCAGCGGCGGTTTGAAGGGCAGCGCACTGGGAATGCACTCGAACGTGTTCTCATAAATCTGCGAGGTATCGGACCCCGCCGTGTAGGTGTCTCCCATGGTGGCGAAATGGCCGACCTGGGTCAGGACATAGGCTCCGTTGGCATTGAAGTGGCGGTCGAGCGTGAACTTGTACCCGGCGGTGAACTGCCGGCAGGTGCTCCGGCCCGAGATCGACAGCGCGGGCGTGGTCTCCTGCTGCATCCGGAGCCCGACCGTACGGGCATTGTCCTGGAAGATGTTCTGGACGTCGCTGGCCCGGTCGCCTCCTCCGGGAGCGATGCCGTCGAACCGCTGGGCGTAGCCGCCCGGAAAGTCGTAGAGCTCGAAGGCATCGTTGCTGGCGACCTTGAGCTTGTGGCTGACTGTTCCCGCCTGCACCGAGTCGAGGGTCGGCTTGACGGCCTCGAGGTTCTGGCCCGGCAGCTCGAAGCACTGGTCCCACAGCGTGTACTTACCGGAGCGAATCTCCTGGCTCTTCTCCCATGTCTGAACGCGGTCCTCGTTGCGCAGTCCACCCTCGACCACTTCATAGATGGCGGTCGTCGCGCCCGGCACGTCGGGGTGGCTCATGGGGGTATCGGCGACGACCATCTTGTGGCTGCCGTCGGCGTGATTGAAGAAGTAATAGATTCCCTCTTCCTCCATGAGGCGGCTGGCGAAGTTGAAGTCGGTCTCGCGATACTGGACGCAATAGTCCCGCGGCTTGTAGGTCCCCTGGAGCTGATAGTCGACGCTCAGGCCGGTGAGGACCTGCTTGAGGATGTCGGGCACCGCGATCTGCTGGAAGATCCGGCTCTGGGCCTTGCGGGTCAGAAGCCAGAACTGGGGGACGATCTCCGCGAGATAGCGGGTGAAGAAGGCGCTGCCCATGGGGGAGGGAATCTGTTGGCCCTGGCTGAACCTGTTGACGATGCCGTTGAAGTAGCGAGGCGAACCGTCGGGCATCTGGAGAGTGACGGTGACGCTCTGGCCGAGAATCTGGTCAAAGGCGATGTCGGTGCTCGACTCGGCGAGCATTTCGAGCTGGAAGCGGAAGAGGCGGGAAAGGAATTCGCTGCCCGAGAATTGCTGAAGCAGCAGGACGTCAGGTCCCAGCGGGGTCGAAACGGCCATCGGTCGGTTTGCCTGGCTGTACTTCGGCACGGTCGGCTCTCCACAGCGGAGATCCGTCCCAGGTCGTCAACGCCGGTCGGTTTCCGGCCCTGATCGAGCCCGGGAGGAATCCGTCTTTTCTTGTCACCAAGAAGGGCCATCGTTGACCGAACCACGATTCTGATCGGCCTTGCGTGACATTTAATTCGTCATTCTCCGCCGACCGTGATCCTGATGCAATCCTCTAATGGCCCGATTTCGTGGAGGGTCACGATCCTCGGCGAGAGAGGTACCGAGGCGCACGGCCCTACCGATCGCAACGAGCGAGCGATCGCCGTGACCAAAGAAATAGGTTTGACCGGGAGCGAAATGCCTGATTTCTTTTGTTATGATCCTCTTGGAGAGATGCCCTGGGAGATGACCAGGGTGAGGGGTGGCTGTGTCTGAGCGGTGCCGAACTTAGAGGACGACCTGACGTCCCGGAATCAGTGGAAAGCGACGTTGATCATGCCCAGCGGAGAAGTTCACTGGCACGAGGGGATGTTCCTGCGGCCGCACCATTTCCTCACAGAGCATCGGCGGATGATTCGCTTGATGCAACTGGACCGGAAATGGGACGTCCATCACAACTGGGGGCTGCGCGCGATTGCGCTGAATACCGAGGCGCTCAGCAACTTCCGGTTCTCGATCAGTTCGCTCAAGGCACGGCTCCGTGATGGCACGCTCGTCGAGGTTCCCGAGGACGGGCCGCTGGCGGACCTCGATCTCAAGCCGGCATTCGAGAGCAACCGCAAGGTAAAGGTCCACCTGGGTGTGCCGATGTTCAAGTCCGGCCAACCTAACGTCGCCTCGGAACGTCCTGGCGAGGGCATACGGTACTACTCGAGGAGTCTGCAGCTCGAAGACGAGAACGTGGGAGTCAATCCGCAGCCGATCGCCATCCGCCGGCTCAATCTGAGGCTTCTGCTGTCAACCGAGGACCTGGCCGGGTACGACGCGATACCGATCGCTCAGATCGAGAAATCGGAGCGCGCCGAAGGGACACCGCAACTGGATTTGACGTACATCCCTCCGGTGCTGGTGTGCGATGCCTGGCGTGAGCTGGCCGTCGGGATACTCCAATCGATCTATGACCGGATCGGCCGGAAGATCGAGAAGCTGGCGGGACAGGCTGTCTCACGCGGACTGAGCCTGGACAGCATCGCGCCAGGTGACGCTTTGATCTTCGCTCAGCTTCGCGAGCTCAACGAGGCCTATGCCACCCTGACAAACATCGCTTTCCTGGAGGGTGTTCATCCCCTTGTTGCCTACCAGGAACTGTGCCGGCTTGTGGGACAACTGGCGGTATTCAGCCCACCCCGCCGTCCCCCCGCGATACCACGCTATGATCACGACGATCTGGGCGGATGTTTTTTCCGGCTCAAGAGTTACCTCGACGACCTGCTCTCGATCGTTCCCGAACCCGACTACCAGGAGCGTGCCTTCATCGGCAACGGGCTGCGGATGCAGGTCTCCCTCGAACGCTCCTGGCTCGAGCAGAACGCTCACCTCTACATCGGCGTGCGCAGTCCGCTGGAACCCGACGCGTGCGTCGAGCTGATGGGAGCCAGGGGGATCGACATGAAGGTCGGCAGCTCGGACCGGGTCGAGAGCATCTACCGCATGGGT
>JAFAHT010000087.1 GCA_019237095.1 Planctomycetaceae bacterium | reverse complement strand
TGTCGGATCACATCCTCGGCGACGCTTCCCAGGAGCACGCGGGACAGCCCGGTGCGGGCGTGAGTTCCCAGGATGATCAGATCGCAATGGTGCTCTTCCGCGACGCGGAGAATCTGCTCTGAGGCGTTCCCCTCGACAAGGATCGTCTCGACGAGAATTCCGCGTTCGACGGGCACGAGCCGCGACAGACGCTGATACAGGCTCTCGTGAAAGTCGGCGGGGAGGGGAACCGCCATACCCAGTTCCCCGTAGTACACCGGCGGCTCGACCACGTGCAGCAGCAGTAGCCGGGCCTGATAGTCACGAGCCAGCGCGCAAGCGAACCGCAAGGCGTACTCCGATGGTTTCGAGAAATCCGTCGGATGCAAGATGGTCTTGATCGGAATCATGGGCGGCACCTCCGGATACGAATCGGCCTGCCGAAGTCGGGCGGGCCTTCACGCCGGAGCTTGAACCAAGTAGCGGAGGAACCACTCCTCCGCCAGCCGGGCGACCTCTTCCAGGGCGCCCGGCTCGGAGAACAGATGGGTGGCGCCGGGAACGATATCGAGTTGCCGTTGACACCGCAGCAGGGCATAGGCCTCCTTGTTCAAGTCCACGACGACCTCGTCATCTCCCCCCACGATCAAGAGCGTGGGAGCGGTGACCTGGGAAAGCGACTCGCGAGCCAGGTCAGGCCGCCCTCCCCGTGCGACGATCGCGGCGACCGCGGCGGGTTTCCGGGCCGCGGCCAAGAGCGCCGCAGCCGCGCCGGTGCTGGCTCCAAAGTATCCCAGCCGCATGCCCAGGGTTTCCCGCTGGGTCGCCAGCCAGTCGGCCGCGGCCTGGAGCCGGCCGGCAAGCAACCCGATGTCGAAGACCCGGGCGCGATCTTCGGCCTCGTCCTCCTCCAGCAGGTCAATCAGCAGAGTTCCCAGCCGTGACTGCTGAAGGACTTTGGCAACGAACTGGTTGCGAGGGCTGAATCGCCCGCTCCCGCTGCCGTGCGCAAAAACGACCACTGCGGACGCAGCCGGGGGCAGAACCAAAATCCCGCGCACTTTTCGCGCGCCGACGGAGATTTCGGCCAAGCGTTCCAGGACCCGATCTTTCATGCTGACACCCATGGAGATCTCTCCTGGTGAATTCCCGTGACGGTCTCCTCGCTGCATGAGCCAGGATCGATCGACAATCGACAGTCAACACCACCGCGCGGTGGGCTGCTCATCGCGGAACCACTGGATCGGAGTTTTCCGCCGAGAGCAACCGGAGTTTCGACGCCGGTCCAGCACCCGGGCCCTTGGCCGACCGTGCGAGCAAGTCACAGACCTCTTCGTCGCTAATCTGATCGAAGTTCTCATACCACAGTCCAACGGCCCGGAACGGCTCGGGAACGATCGAAGCGACACAGGCATCAGCGATCGCTTGAAACTCCTGGAAGGTGGAGGGAGCCGCCGTTGGTACAGCAACGATGATTTTCGCCGGTTGCTTCCGTCGCAGGGCTCGAACTGCGGCCCGCATGGTCGATCCGGTCGCAAGACCGTCGTCGACCAGAAGCACGGTGAGCCCCGTGACATCAAGCGGCGGACGGTTGCCCCGGTAGAGCAGCTCGCGGCGGGTCAGTTCCATCCGCTCGCGCGTGATCTCGGCTTGGACCATCTCCCAGGGAATCTTCAGAGCATCGACCACCTCCTCATTGATGACCACGATGCCACCGGAGGCGATCGCCCCCATCGCCAGCTCTTCCTGTCCAGGCGCACCAAGCTTCCGCACCATGTAAATGTCAAACGAAACTCCCAGCTCGCGGGAGACCTCGTAGGCCACGGGCACTCCTCCACGCGGCAGCCCCAGAACCATCACGTCGGCACGGCCCTCGAAGGTGCGCAGGCTTTCCGCCAGAACGCGGCCCGCTTCGTATCGATCTGCAAACGGCCTGTTCATGGCAACACCTCGATTCGCGCTGCTCCGTGACCCGGAACACCCCGCAAGCGCGACCTGTTCGTGGCGCCGCAACGCAGGCTATCCGGGCCGGGAGAGGTTGCCCGATCGCGAGCAATCTCTCAAGTTCAGCCTAAATCCCTCATCACGCCCAGGTCAAGGAAGTTCTTAATATTTTAGGTTGCTTGATGCATCGGCACAAATGATTAATCAATTGATACTTGCGTTCAATAAAGTGTGGCGAATATGCTGCCAGGTCCGCCAATCCACTGCTTCCCCGCCGGGACTGCTTCTAGCGCGGAAGACAATAAAAACCAAGATGCTCAAGGGCATCGAGGATCCAGGGGTGGGTCCAGGGATTGCGCAGCGCGTAGCCGGCCGAGATGACGGAGACCGAGAGAGCCAGCAGGCTCAGCCATCGGACCCAGCCCCGATACTGGCCCGTTTCGACCCCCTTCGGCAGCACCAGCAGCCAGAACGGAATCAGCCAGAAAAACCAGCGCAGGCCCTGGGTTGAGCCCCCGTAGTTTCGGGCCAACGGGTTCCAGGTGTAGAAGGCCAGCAGCACGATGGTCAGGACTGTCGTCATCCAGGCGACCGCGGCCATCGGCTCGCCGACGCGGCGCAGGAGCCGTCCCAATCCTACAAGCGAGAAAAAGAAGATCGGCGACAGTGACCAGAATCCGTGATGCCCCAGCGTCATGTGAAAGAGATAGAGGCCATGGGACTCGCCCGCGATTCCCCGTCGCGCGGCCTCCTGGGGATCGAACCAGGGAAGGTTGAGGGAATCAAGCTGCTGCGGCGTTTTCCATGGACTGCCCTCCCAGAGATAAGATTCGGTGCCAAATTCCGTGTAAACCAGCTTCAATTCTCCCACGGCCGCAAGCTGGGCCGCCACGGACGCGGCGATCGGTACCAGGGCTGCGGGAACCAGGCAAAGAAGAGTTTGCCTGGGATACCGGAGCAGCAGCAACCCCGCGATCAGGCCCAAAAACGACAGAGCGGGAAGCTCGTTGACCTCCGTGAACGCCGCGCAGAATCCAACCGCCGCGAACCGCCATCCCGACAGCTTTCCCTCATCCCAGATTCGCAAGAAATGGTAGAGTGCGAAGAACGCGCTGAAGGCCGCCACCGTATGGTTATTCAGTGTCTGCGTGAAGGGAAGCAAGTAGGTTCCCAGCGCCGCGGCGACCAGGCTGAAGAACCAGGCCCAGTCGTTGCCCGCGTATCGGTCGAGGACTCTGGAGTAGAGTATCATGAAGACACAGAACGGCAGGATGTTCAGTAGTAGCAAAACCGCCTTGAAATAGAAGACGTGGGCCGGCCACTTCACCGGGTCTTTCGGTTTCTCCAGAACACCCTTCACCTTGCCCGGGGCGCTCTCGTCGACCTTCTGGACCCAACGCTCTTCGCGTTCCTGGAGCACGACTCGGTCGAGCGGAATTCCCGTGAGCTGCCGCGCCGGATAAAGCAAACCGGCAATCAAGGTCGACAGCAGTGCGGGCTTGCTCGAATAGTAATGCTTGACGGGTTCCGGGCCTGCGTTCTCGCTCTTGGAGACACGATAGACCTTGTCCTGGGTATCGACGAGCCAGGGGCACTCGTCGATGATGTACGACCCGCGCTCGAGCAGGCTCCAGACGGTGCACCAGCGCGAGATATCGTTGGCGCCCATCATCGACGGCTGCCTCAGCATCACTCCCAGCGCCAGGGCGACAGCCGCGGTGATGACGATCAGCGCCGCGAAGCGCCGGGGCTCGGACCGGCGTGGGTCGAGTTCCGATTCCGGATCCACCAGCAAGGGGCTCATAGCAGGGTTGTGTTTCGGGGAAGACCCGGGCCATTCATCAGGATCGTTCTCTTAGCTTCGAAGCCCGTCCTTGCTCTGTCAACGTGTTTGTCGGCTGTCAGCTTCCGCGGATGAATCCGGCCGCGCCTGGATGGTCTCGGCAATGCTGTAGGTATCTTCGCACCGGATACTGTAGGCATTGACCAGCTCGGCCAGGATGCCCAGGCTGAGAAGCTGCACTCCCACGATGAGCAGGGCGATCGAGTAGAAGAGCATCGGGCGGTTGCCGATTGGTCGGAAACCGAGAATCCAAAGGACGGCCAGGTAAAGAAGCCCGAGCGCTCCGAGGCCCAGGAGCGCAAGGCCCGTTCCCCCCAGGATGTGCAGCGGCCGCTGCCGGAACCGGGTCAGGAACCGGACCGTCAGGAGATCGAGGAAGCCCTTGAGGAACCGCGAAAAGCCATACTTCGAGGACCCATGCCGCCGGGGTCGGTGGTTCACCTCGATCTCGGCGACGCGAAATCCGCGGGCATGAGCCAGCACCGGCACGAACCGGTGCAGCTCGCCGTAGATCTCCACCTCGCGAACGACCTCCCTGCGGTACAGCTTGAAGCCGCAGTTGTGGTCATGAAGATGACAGCCGCTCAGCATGCTGACCATCCAGTTGAAAACCCGGCTGGGGTAGACCTTGTGCCACGGATCGCGCCGGTTCTTCTTCCAGCCGCTCACGACGTCGCTCCCCTCCTCGAGCCGGGCCAGCAGCCGGGGAATCTCGGCCGGATCGTCTTGAAGATCGGCATCGAGAGTGAAGATCCGTTCACTTTGTGCCGCGCGAAAGCCCGCGGAGAGCGCTGCCGCCTTGCCGAAATTGCGGCGGAACCGGATGGCGTGGACCCGGGGATCGCGCGCGGCCAGCTCCGACAGAACCCGCCACGAACCGTCGCGGCTGCCGTCATCCACGAAAAGGAACTCGACCGGCCCGGGCACATCCCCGCGAAATACGGCGTCCAGCTCGCCGTGCAGCGCGGCCAGGCTCCCTTCTTCGTTATAGAGGGGGACGACGACGGTGATCATGCCGGGCCCGAACTCGCTTCTGAAGGATCTGCCGCCCTTGAGCGGAACCAAGGACCCGAAAGCACCGCGGCAGTCAGCAGCTCGGCGGCCACCCAGACCAGGCGAAGCGCCAGCGCGGCCACAACCGCGAGATCCTGCCCGAACACCGGGCCGAGCGCGACCATGAGAACACCCTCGCGAACCCCCAGGCCGCCCGGCAGCACCGCGACCACAAAGCCGGCCACGGTGGCCAGCGCCACGCTTGCGATCACCACGGGAAGCACGCTGAGAAACTCGAACCGGCCCGCCGGCACCAGCCCGTGTACGACGAGGATCTGACTGAGGCCGAGGAAGAGCCAGGATTCCCCACCGCGGCGCAGCCCTCGCCCCAGAAGTCCGGCCGAGAACCGGGGCAGGGCCTCGGGGCCAACGCCGGGCAACGGCAGGCTGACCATGAGCGAAAGGCGGCGAAAGCACGGAGGCAGAACGACGACAAGGAAAGCCAATCCCAGCCCCAGCGCGAACAGACCGGCCAGATGATAAAACGGCAGCTCGAGCTGCCCGAGTGCCGGCAGCGTCACGGTCATGGAGGGTGACGGCCCGCCCAGCGCGAAGCCCAGGGCCGCGATCAGGCCCCCGGCCGCCATCATGACCAGGGTCTCGTAGAACGTGGCGATCGCCGCGGTCGCTGCCCGAGCTCCATGCGCCGCGGACATTCCCGCCCGCATCACAACCACCATCGCCTTGCCCGGCACGTATTTCCCCAGGTGGCTGGTCAGGTAGGCCCGGTACGCGGACAAAGCCGGAATCGGTGTCGGGCTTGCCTTGAGGATGTCCTCATAGAAGAACGCGCAGCACGACAGGCCAGCAAGGTAAACGAGTCCCGAGAGCACAATGCAGATCGGCCGGGGCTCGATCGCCATCTCATGGTACTGCAAGTCATGCCAGGTCCGCAGCACGTGGCGTCCCACTCCCCAAAGCACGAGCAGCGCCACTGCGGCCTTGACCAGTACGATCAAACGCCGTTTCCATCGAGATCGGTCCATCAGCGGGAACCATCTCTCCGAGCCGGCCGCGCCGTGGTCAAAAGACATCGAGGTGCCGCCAGTCAGCCGCCCGACATGATCCAAAGTACAGGGCCCCCGCAGCTCCGGCAAGTTCTTGGCGGTCGAGAAGTTCGCGATCACTGCCCGAACAACCGACGGAGAGAGACCCATCGCCTGGGAGCGAGCCTGGCACGCTGCAAGGTTGGCCTTGAGATGGCCAAACCGCCTCGTGAGATGTGGCTGACGGCGGCAATCGGACCTGGTGTCAGGAACACCCGCCGAGTCGTCGGACGGTCAACGAAGCCGGTGAGGTCAGGCCGAGTTTTCAAGTTAACTTGAAAACTCGGCCTGACCCCATGCCCCCCTTGTGACCCCATGCCCCCCTTGACCCCATGCCCCCCTTGAAGGCACCGCGAGCCAAGAGGGGTATCG
>JAFAHT010000320.1 GCA_019237095.1 Planctomycetaceae bacterium | reverse complement strand
GGCTTGCCCGGACCTCTTTCAGCCAAGACCGGGCCACGCGGCGATCGACGCCCGTTTTGCTCGACAGAGCTGGCGGTGAGACTCGAACTCACAACCTACGGTTTACAAAACCGTTGCTCTACCGACTGAGCTACGCCAGCAACCAGGCCCGTGAAACTCTCAATCATATCGTCTGGAAAAACGATTGCAAGAGGATTTCTAGACCGACACGGCGCACGCCGATCGGCGCGATAAGTCATCGTACCGCCGTGCCCCGCAAGCCGGCAAGGGACGAGCGGTGAAAAGGGCATCCGTTGGCCATCAACCAGGACTCCCGGCATTTCCATGGATGGGCACCAGCACGGACGGAGTCATGGAATGTGAACCAGCGCATCCCGCCACTCGTCTTCTCCTGACTCCGTGGCGTAGTAGAGCAGCGCTCCTGTGAGCTGGGGAATCGAGCCAGGCAAATGAATCAGGAAAATGCCCGGAAGATGGCGGCCGCTTTGAAGATGCCTTGCGAGGGTCTCGGGCATGGTCTTTACGTCCCCGGAGACGACGACATAGCCCTGCTGCTCGGCCCAGATCAGGATGTCGGTGTCCAGGCTCGCAAGCCGCGGGGGCACCGTGTTCGCCTACGCAGGCGATCTCGATGGGAAACGCACGCTCAGCATTGGCCTGCACCATTGCCGTCCAGAATGGGCCGCGAAGATTCTCGTCGATCAGGTATCGGAGCGGCATGACTCAGACCCGATCAGCGTTGACTGTCACTGCTTGCTCGCGGGCCTCGAGTCGCGCTCGCATCTCTGCCAGACTGGGCGCATGCCGCCCGGTCGCTCGGAGATGGTCGAGCTCAGCCCGGTACTCTGCGATATACGCATCAACCGCCTCTCGATTTTCCAGGTAGAAAACAAGCACCTTGTGAATCACGACGAGGTGCAGTGTTGGAAACTGGCAGAGGAGCATCTCGGCGTTGTACCCCTCATTGTAATAATGGATGAGGTGGTACAACCCGATTCGATGGCCGACCACGCGGATCTCTCCGTCGGGGCTCCAGTGCAGGCAGCCGGGTAGCCGCTCGATGAGCGCTTCGGGACGTTCCATCTTGCCGCTGCTCTCGATTCTTGGGTTCGTGGGTCGCTCACAGCATCGGCAGCTCGAGCTTCTGCTCGCCGGCAATCTTGCGGAGCTTGTCGACGCCGCGGGACTCGATCTGGCGGACCCGTTCCTTGGTGATGCCCAGTTCCCGTCCCAGTTGCTCGAGGGTTCGTTCGGCGGCTCCGCCCAGGCCGAACCGGCTGGTGATGATCAGCCGCTCGCGGTCGTCGAGCCGGTCGAGCATGCCCTTGATGGCCTCTTGCATGCGCTTGAGGGCGCCTTCGTATTCGTGCTCGTCGGTGCGGTTGTCGGCCGCGGCCTCGAACATCTCCTCGTGGCCGGTGACGAAACGGTCGCGCCGGTAGTTCTCCTCGGGAATCGTCCGCGCGAAGTTCTTCATGATCGCCCACGAGGCGTAGGTGCTGAACTTGTTGCCCCGCGAAAAGTCGAACTTCTCGACGGCGCGGATCAGGCTCATGTTGCCGTCGGAGACCAGCTCGAAGAAGTTATTCGACGGGCCGACGTGCCGCTTGGCAATCGAGACGACCAGCCGAAGATTCGACCGAATGATCTGGTTCTTGACGGCCAAGGCGTCTTCCTGAAGCTCCTCGATCCGATCGAGATCAGACGTTTTGGCTCGCGTGGGGTCGATGGTCTGACGGAGTTTCTGGGCCTGGAACTTGAGGAAGTTCATCTGCCGGAACAGATGGGCTTCCTGGTCACGGTCCAGCAGCGGTACTTCGTAAAGGCTCGCCAGGTAGGGAGGCAGTCCCTTGGGTGCCCTGGGACGGCGCGGGACCTTCCCGTCGGCGGGCTGAGGCATCGGGGCCATGATCTGGGCCGCCGCCGGGTCGTCGAAACTGACATGCGGGATGAACTCGAGCTTGGTTTCCAGGATCCGGCGGGCCCGGACCTCGTTGATCAGGCGATAGATGCTCGACCGGGTACGGCCAAACTGAGCGGCTAGCATCTCGACCGAGACACCCATCCGGTAGCGGCGATAAATCTGACTCTTTGCTTCCTCGTCCAGGGGAGCCGAAGTGGGGGCGAAGATTGCCCGGTCCGGATGCTCCCGGTCGTAGGTCTTCAAGGTCAACCGAATTGTTTCCGTGCAACGTGTCATTTTACGTGCGATCCTCCGCGCGACCTCGACCAGACCGACCTGGCCTGGGCGGTAAAGAGCCATCCGACGGGCTCGGCGGACAATCTCGTCCCGCTCCGCGTCGGTCAATTGCCGAAATCGTGAACCGCGTTCGACCTGGTTGCGATGTGTCGTGACAAATCTTTCGAGACTCGACTCCAGAAAACCCACCTTGGTCCGACCGGCCATGATGAACCGGCGGGCCACTAACCCCTGTCGCCGCCACCGTGTGACGGTCCGGGTGGAGACATTGTACCGCCGGCCGACCTCCGCCACCGTCAGCACCGGCTCGGTCGCATGCTCCACAGCCTGGCGCACCGTGGCAGAGAGGTCTTCCACGAACAGCCGGAGGTCGTGCTGCACATCGCCGCCGTCGAGCACCAGGGCCGGCCACCCGTCCGGGCGATAGCCGGTGATTCGATAGCACAAATAATCGTAAGGATATTGTTTGGTTGGCTCGATCTCGCCGAGAAGTTGCTCGGCACGTTCCACCTGCTCGAGCCGGCGGTCCTTAGGGGCGTACCGCGTCTGCTGGTCCTTGAGTTGCTTCATCCCGGGATGGCGATAGATCTTCGACATCCTCAAGCTCCCCATCTCCACTGTGCGGCATTCAGCCCGCCGGAAATCATTCCTGATCAAAACACTACTAGCCAACCGTCGCCTGCACCCGCCACCAAAGCCGACAAAGAGCGTCAGCAAAAAGCAGGATCACTCCGTTCCGACGGTTGCCCTGACCGCACTTATTCGTCGGTCAAAACCATTTATTTCCCGACAGTTCAGTCGAGATTAGCGGCCGACGGGCGACGTATCTGCCCGTCTCTTCACGGGAACCATGGAAAGTCCCGAAACTCGATGAAAATGCCATGCTAATACTACGACACAAGTCGGGGCATGGATCGCTGCGTTACTCAATGTTGCTCCATTTCTCCATGGAACAAGATGCACAACCAGGCAAAAAGGTTCTTCGAAAACGGAAGATCCCGATCTGATCTTACCGCGACCGGTATTCCGCGTCTAGCCATGATTGCTCTCATCATCTCTCCTGCGATAAACGCCGCGCCCGGCTGGGTGGGACACTATTCATCCAAAATTCGTGCCAGATGACCGAAAATCTGATCGAACCTTGTCAAATGCTCAGCGTCCGTCTTGTCGAGGAACCTCAGTGCACCCCCCGTTGAGCTGCGGAGGGCTTTGATTCTACCGGTTTCGAACATCTGTTTCAAACAGACGTTTGAGCCAGCCGTTTTGTTCGCACGGTTTTCGGAATTCCGCAAGAGATTGTGGAAACAGCGTGCAAGTTGTTCAAGAACTTAGCCGTCCTGGCTGATTTTCTGCCCGGCATCTGCCATCGCATTGCGAACACCGGCACGATCCGACCTTGGATTGCCAAATTGACAGGTTTGCCCCGGTCTCGATAATGCCGGCGCACGAACCAGGCCAGGCCGGGGAACAGTCCTTGCCGAGAGGTACGGTGTAATGATTGGAAGCATACGGGTTTGCAGGCTTGGGAGGTTGTGCCTCAGCGTGATGTCGGGCTTGCTTCTCGGATTGTGCTGGGTACCTGCAGCTCCGGCTCTCGCGGACGAGCCGATGGAATTGCGGGAGTCGTTGTCGGCGGGAACATGCACTCAGGTGCGCATCGAGCTCAAGGCGGAGGGATTGTTCCGGCCCGGTTTGTCTTCCGGTGCCCTCGCGGCCGATGCGACGATGCCCAAGCCACTGGCGCTGGACGTTCAGACCAGGCTGGTTTTCACCGAGCGACTGCTCGGTTCAGGGGCTGCGCCCGGTGGTGCTGGAGGCCGACGGCAAAGCGAGTCCGGATCGGCCGCCAGGCCAGCGTCCAGAGGGAAGGCGGTTCGTTGGGTCACACAGGCGGCTGCCGCGATCAATGGCGAGGTCAGGCCCACGGCAAGTGTATTACGTCCCGGTCTCTCGCTGCTTGTGGCCGAGCGCGCCGCGGCCGCCGTGGTCGTGGTGAGCCCGGCCGGCCCAATGACCCGTTCCGAGCTGGAGTTGGTCCAGGGCCTGGGCGATCCGTTGACCCTGGCTGACTTCCTTCCCCGGGAGCCGGTCGCCAAGGGGAGGACCTGGAAGTTGCCGGAATCGGCGGTGGTTGCTCTCACCGGGTATGACGCTGTGAAATCCAGCACGATGGAGGCCACGCTCGAGCAACTTGACGAGGCGGCGGCGCGGGTCCGGCTCAAGGGCGAGGTTCAAGGTTCTGCGCTGGGTGGCGCGGGGACGATCACATGTGAGGGCTTTCTCAATTTCGATCGCAAGGCGGGGCTGGTTGACCGGCTCGAAGTGAACCGGGTCGAGAGCCGCCAGCCAGGACCGGTGGAGGCGGGCCTCGACGTCAAGAGCACGTTGACGGTCCTCCGGCGTCCCGCCCGGCTCGCGCCCGAGCTGGACGATGCCGCCGTCGCCAATCTCACACTCGACACCTCGCCGCAGCGCCAGCTCCTTCAATTAATCTCGCCGGACGGCAAGTACAACCTGCTGCACGACCGCCAGTGGCACACCTACTGGGACGATCCCAAATTGATCGTCCTGAAGCGGCTCGACAAAGGAAAGGTGGTCGCGCAGTGCAACCTGGCGGCTGGCCCTGGCGCCGGCAAAGGGAGGCATCAGGATCTTGCCCAGTTTCGCGACGATCTGCGACGCTCGTTGAAGCAGCGGTTTGTCCAGTTCCTGGGTGCGGGAGAAGTGGACGGAGACCCCGCGGGGGGGTTCCGCTACAAGGTGGGCGTCCAGGGACGGGAGGGAGAGCTCGGCGTACTCTGGGATTACTACCTCATCGCCAGCCCGGAAGGGGACCAACTGCTCGCGACGTTCACTCTGGCCGAACAAGACGCCGCGGCATTCGGCGCACAGGACCTGGAGATCATCGGCTCGCTCCAGTGGAACGGTCCCGCGGCCGCCGCCAAGGCCAAGCCGTGAGCCTTCCCCGACTTGCCCCATCGAGCCCTGCACCGCTTTCCCTGCTTTGACAGGCCGCCAGAACGTGCAAAAAAAAAGACGACGGGAAGGGTCTTGCCGTACCGGGTGGAACACCTGATATGGTTTAATTGACGAGTGGGACGAGTCCGATCGTTCGTTCGCCGGACGAATGCTCTGGCTTTGCCCATTTGCCACCAGCTACGGAGATGATGCGCCGTGATGACGAACCAGATCACAGGGGTCGATGTCGCAAGCCGCAGCCGTCGATTTGGACGGTCAACCAGACAAGGGCGTTGCCCTGCCGTTCGGATTGGTTCGCAGAGCCCCGTTACGTCGGCGGTTGTGACGCTCTTGGTCGCGCTGGTCTTGGTCGGTCGCGACAAGCCGGCCCTGGGTCAGACGCAGGAACCGGCGGCGGCAAACCCCGCGGAACCGGCCGCGGACAACCAGGACTTGAGCCAGCGCTATCGTTTCGTCGAGCGGTACAGTGCTACCGACGATCCGACCAAGCCAGAGTTGCTGACCCAGTATCAGGTCGGATTCAGGGAGACCATCAAGGTCACGCGTGAGAAGCCCCAGGGTGCGCCGGACCACGATCATGTCTCCACTCAGTGCATCTACACGGAGCGTGTGGCCAAGCTTGTCAAGGGAGGTCTCGTGACCGAGGTCGTTCGCCACTATGACAAGGTCAATTCCAAGACGTCCCTGGACATCCCGCAGTACAAGACCAAGCCGCTCGAAGGTCTGACCGTCCTCTACCGCCTGCAGCCCCGATCGCTGCCTCAGGTCGTGTGTCTGACGCCCGACAGGCAACTCCGCCAGCAAGAATACATTGGGGTCGTGCAGGAATCGTTCCTACCCGCCCTGGCAAGCATCTTGCCGCGCAAGCCCGGCCGGGTAGGCGACACCTGGCCGGTCCCGCGCGAGGCGGCCTGGGCACTCCTCGGAGAAACCCCGACCGAGGAGGACTATGATCTGACCGCCGAGATTCTTGAAGTTCGCAAGAGCGGGGCGGGTCCGTCGATGGTCGCGGTCATCGCGGTGAAGGGACAACTCGTGGTGCCGGAGGGTCCCTCCGGGATCAACGCTCAGCTTCAATTCACCTTCCTACCGTCGGCGGGCACGGCCCCGTCGCGCGCTCGCACCGACAGCGAGACAACCAAGGATCAGGCCTCGGGCACACCAGGCGGTCCAGGCGGTCGCGTGGAGGGAAGCATCGATGCCAAGGGCTACATCAGCAAGGCCTCGCTGGCCCAAGAGATCACCGCGCCGCTGCCTGGGAACGATGGCCGGTTCAAGCAGACGATCCGGCTGGAACGGGTGCTCGAGCGGCGGCCCGCCGGCCAGGCCGGAGAGGTTGCCGTCCCTCTTGAGGTGCCCAACCCCGAGCCCGTTGCCGACATCAAGAACTCGTGGCTGATCTACGACGATCCCCAGGGACGGTTCCACCTCCTGCACCCCCAGGAGTTGCGCGTGGCGAACTCTTACCCCGATGGAGGGATCGACCTGCTCGAGCGGCGGCCTGACGGGCAGGACGCAATCCAGGTCAGTCTGAACGCCAAGACTGGGGACCCGCAACGCGACCGCCTTGCCGCCGACCCGATCCAGGAGAAGAAACAACTCGAGGATGAGTGGAAACGGAGAGGTGAGAAGGTGGTGCCGGGCCCCTCGGGCTGGCTTCCCGAGACTGACTGGTCGGAGTTCAAACGGAAGGTCTTCCGGATCGAGGCCGCACTCATTCCGGCGACTGACGGATCGTCATCAAACGAGAGGATTTACCTCGATCGTTACCTGGTCCAGTTCACGCGCAACGAGGTCCTGAAGGTGACGGCCATGACGACCCGTGAGCCGCACGTGCAGTTTCGCGAGACAGCCGAATCGATCGTCAGGTCGTTCGAGTTCGGCCCTTCGGAGAGCTCCCTTCCCGCTGCGCCCACTCGCGCGCCAACGACTCCGCCCACTCGCGCGCCAACGACTCCGCGCCCCCGGTAAGACTGCCCGGCAATTTCAGGCCACCTCGATTTTTCTGAGCTTTTGACCATCGAATCGCGGAAGACATGCTCCGCCTTGTCTGCTAGAATCGGGCTCGAGCGGCGGCCGGAATCACGTCGCCGCGCGAGTCGCAGACCCACGGCAAGGAGTGCAAGGATGAACATTGGCCTGGCCAGGAATGGTCGCAATTGTGGTGGTGCGCATGACGAGTCGGGGCGGGCTGGGCTCCTGGCCTGGTTCCTCGTTTTCGCTGCACTGGGCTTGATTGTACGGGTGGGAGCCGCCCAGGATCCGGGCGCCAGTCCTGTTCCGGGACCGGATTCGGGCGCGGGTGCTGTTCCGGATCAAGATCCGAATGTGCAGGTCCTGACGCGCGGGCCGGTACACGAGGCCTTCGCCGCGCCGGTGGTCCATGATCCGACGCCGGGACTGGTCGTCGGCAAAGAGCCGCCGGCGCCAGTCGAAGAGATGCCGCCGGACCAGAAGCCGGCCGGCCAGAACGTCCAGTGGATCCCCGGATACTGGAGCTGGGACCAGTCCCGCAACGATTACCTCTGGGTCAGCGGGGTCTGGCGTGAGCCGCCTCCAGGCCGCCAGTGGGTGCCCGGCTACTGGCACCAGGTCGAGGGCGGCTTCCAGTGGGTCGCGGGAGCCTGGGTTCCGGTGAGCCAGCCCGCAAGTGGAGCGCAAGATCAGGCCGCATCGGGAGCTCAGGCGGCTTACCTGCCGCCTCCGCCAGCGAGCCTGGAGACGGGACCGAACGGCCCTGCGCCTTCGGCGAACGTCTTCTGGTCGCCGGGCAGTTGGTACTGGCAAGACAACCATTACGTCTGGCGGCCCGGCTTCTGGGCGGCCGTCCAGCCGAGCTGGGTCTGGATCCCTGCCCACTTCGTCTGGACGCCGGGTGGATACCTGTTCGTCGAAGGATACTGGGACATGCCCCTGGCCAACCGGGGCCTCATGTTCGCGCCTGTCTATTACGCCCAGCCGGTCTACCTTCAGCCGGCCTACGTCTACACTCCCTCGATCACCATCGCGGCACCTGGCCTGATGGCCAACTTGTTCGTCCAGCCCAACTACTCTCATTACTGTTTTGGCGACTACTACGACCGTAGCTTCGTCAGCGTGGGCATCGTCCCTTGGTTCTCGTTCACCTACGTGTCGGGACCGGGCCAGCCCGTCTACAACGACCCGCTCTTCGTGTTCTACGCGACGGTGAACGTGGGCCGTGATCCCGGCTGGGTGACGCGGGTCCGGCAGGAATACGTCGTCCGCCGCGACAACGTCGCCATGCGGCCCCCGCGTACCTACATCGAGCAGACGCGGATCATCGAGCGGAACGTGACCGTGGTCAACAACGGTCGTGGTCGAGACGCGGTCATGGCCAGGCCGATCAGCCAGCTTGCAAGCCATGCCGGAGCGGCGGGTGGAATGCGCCTGGAGCACGTGAGCACCGAGGCGCGGCGGCAATGGCAAGAGCGGGGTGTCGCGTTGCGGCAGTTCCGCAACGAGCGGTCGATCCAGGAACGGCGGGCTGCGAGCGAGCGGGCGGCCGGAACCGGTGCCGGGCGCGGCCTGGCCCATGCACAAGCCAGGCCTCGACCTCTGACGCTTTCCCCTTCACCCGTTGGGGCGCCGATCCACGCGCACGGAGCAACTGGTGAATCGATCGGGCCGATGGGCCACTCCGAGCACCAGGTCAGGGCACAGCGGGCGGGAGAGCATTTCGGGCCCAATTACGAACAAGAGGGCGGCCGGGTCGCAAGGCAGCCGGGTTCCGGGGAATCGCGCGCGCCATTGATCCAGCACCAGGCGGCAGGCGCGATTTCGGCGCCGGACCATCTCTCCCGGCCCGGCCAGGCGGCTCCCCATGACGTCGCCCGCACTCCCTCCTGGGGGGCCGAGCCTGCTGCCGGCGGGCGCGAGCTGGATTCACGATCCGAGCAGTCCCACCTGCACGCACCTCCTCAATACACGCACCGTCAGCCACCTCCAGTTCCACGGCCCGCGGCCCGGCGTGAGTCTCAGGAGGGAAATCACGGTCCCTGAACCGGCGCCGAGCGCGACGCCGGGGCTGGGCGGCAGGGGACTGGCGGATTAATATGATTTTTTTGGGGCCGGCATGGCGGATGGTAGATGGCAAATGGAAGATAACAGATGGCAAATGGAAGATGACAGATGGCAAGAGCTTTGAGATCCTCCACCCATGTGCCATTTGCCATGGGCCATGGGCCATGTGCCATGCGTCATTTGCCATGCGTCATGTGCCATGTGCCATCCGAGCTTCAGTAAACCAGTACAAGTGCGGATGCGCCCATGATGTCCGGACCAGTCCCCTCTTCGTCTGGAGCCGCTTCCATGCCAGCCAACCTGGCCGATGCCCCGCCCGGAGAGATCGGTGACCCGGGCCCCGACATCGCCGATCTCGAACTTGATCGGATTCCGACCTGGAGCTGTTACCAGGAAGTCAGGCGTACGACCGAAGCCCTGTGCGCGCCCCTGGAGATTGAAGATTACGTCATCCAGTCGATGCCCGATGCTAGCCCGGCCAAGTGGCATCTGGCGCACACGTCGTGGTTCTTCGAGACGTTCGTTCTGGCTTCCGTGCAGCCCGGCTTCGAGCCAGTTGATTCGGAGTACTCTTATCTTTTCAATTCCTATTATAACGCCGTGGGCGAGCGAATTGCGCGCGACCGGCGAGGCGTGCTCTCACGGCCGACGGTAGCCGAGGTGTTTCGCTACCGTGCTGCTGTGGACAAGCGGATGAAAGAATTTCTCGATCGGGCCGGCAACACGGCGTTCGAACGAGTCCGGAGCACGCTCATCCTGGGGTTGCACCACGAGCAACAGCACCAGGAGCTGATCCTCACCGACATCAAGCACGCGCTGGCGAGCAATCCCAGGCGCCCGGCGTATCGCGAACGTCGGACCGAGACCGTGACACATTCCGGGCCCGGAGCGCCGGGCTGGATTCCGTTTGCGGGCAGCCTGAGGTCGATCGGCCATGAGTCGCCAAGCTTTGCCTTCGACAACGAGGGACCGAGACATCAGCAGTACGTCGCCGCGTTCGCGCTGGCCGATCGTCTGGTGACCAACCGTGAATATCTGATCTTCATGGATGACGGCGGCTACGAGCGTCCCGAATTCTGGCTCTCCGACGGCTGGTACGCGCGCAGTCGCAACGGCTGGACTGCCCCGCTCTACTGGGAATCGACCGCGGGCGGGCGCCAGGTCTTCACCCTCGAAGGCATGCGAGGCCTGGATCTCGACGAGCCGGTCTGCCATGTCAGCTACTACGAAGCCGACGCCTTCGCCCGCTGGGCGGGGGCCCGGCTGCCCACCGAGGCTGAATGGGAGACGTCGGCCATGGCCCCCGGAGTCGCCTTGGAGGGGAACTTCCTGGAGTCGGGTCGATTCCATCCGGCTCACCCGATGGGCGCCCGTGAGACCTCGCCTCGCACATCGCCCATGCAGCTCTACGGCGATGTCTGGGAATGGACGCAAAGCCCGTACACGCCCTACCGCGGTTTTCGCCCCGCCGCTGGCGCGCTCGGCGAGTACAACGGCAAATTCATGTGCAACCAGCTTGTTCTGCGGGGCGGTTCGTGCTGCACGCCGCGATCGCACATCAGGCCCACTTACCGCAACTTCTTTCCCCCCGAGGCGCGCTGGCAGTTCTCGGGCATCCGGCTGGCTCGCGACGTCTGATCGTTGCCGGCGGACCCGGCATCATCGGGCGTTGTCGAACGGATCCTCGGGTAATGACAGGGCGGGCCGAGCGGCGATGGAGACCCGCGCGACCAGGTGTTGAACTGTCTGTGTGGTGGGATGATCGCGGCCCAGCGCGCGCTCGCAGTGGGGCAGGACCAGGTTCAGCAATTGCTCGGCTTGCTGGACGTTGCCCGCCGCAAGCAAGGCCTCGGCGTAGAGGCTTGCCGCCTTGAGAGTATCGGCGTCGTCGAGGCCGCGACGGCTCCGGGCCAGCTCCCAGGCTTGCTCCAGCGGTCTCTGGGCGTCGGCTCCCTTGCCATTCTTCAAAAGGGCGCGCGCATGGTCGGCCATGGCAGCGAGGGTTCGGGGATGTTCCGGTCCGAGTATGCGACCGGCCTCGGCCGCCGCCGCTTTGTGAAGGATCTCGGCCTCGTCGAGGCGGCCCTGGTTGAAGCGAATTCGAGCGCGGCTGGCCAGAGCGGTCACGTTGTCAGGGTGCTTGGTGCCGAACAGACAGCGGATGCCATGTTCATACTCGATCGCCAGCGAATCGGCCTCGTCGAGCTTGCCGCGGTCTTGCAGCAGGAGCCCAAGCTCGTTGATCGAGCGCAGGGTGTCCGGGTGCTGTGCGCCTTGCACCCGGCGCTGCGCCACAGTGCACTCACGCAAGACCCGCTCGGCCTCGTCGGACCTGCGGAGATGGATAAGCAGGGCTCCAAGTTGGTATTCCGCATCGAGGGTGGTCGAGTCGTCTTGGCCCAGCGACGAGATGCAGCTCTCGAGATTCCGGCGCGACAGCGGCTCGGCCTCCGCGTACCTTGCCGCGTCGTCCAGCACCGAGGTCAGGAGGTTAACGTCGCGGAGGGTCTGCCGGTCGTTCGGGCCGCGAACCCGGGAATCGAGCGCGATGGCCGCCTGGAAATGGGGTTCGGCACGGTCGTAGAGGCCAATCGACTGATAGGCAGAACCGATCGTCCGGCGGATGGACGCCTCGACGGCAGGCTGGTTGTCGAACTCGCCTTTCAGTTTGGCCGATGTCCTGTCGAGCAGCTCGCCCACGGTAAGGCTGGCGCCTCGCGGATTGAACCGGGGCGCGGCCTGGTCGAGCAGCTTGTGCACGAGGAAGTCGTTGATGGCCTGGGACTCGTCGTTGGCGACGGCGGCTTCGCGCCACTTCCAGGTCACTCCCGCCAGACCACCCAGGACCGCCACGACACAGAGCGCCCCCAGCGCGGCCGGCAAGGGGTTGCGCCGGCACCACATCCAGGCCCGCCTCATCGGCCCGACCGGTCGGGCCTCGATCGGCTCTCCGCCGAGCCAGCGATTCAGGTCATCAGCCAGGGCTCGGGCGTTGGGATAGCGCCGTTGCGGGTCTTTTTCCAGGCATTTCAGGCAGATGATCTCGAGGTCGCGAGGCACGCGCGCGTTGACCTGCGCTGGCGGCTCTGGAGGGTCGTCGCGAACCTTGTCGAGCGTCTCCGCCAGGCTGCTACCCACGAACGGAGCTTGGCCCGTCAGCAGGGCGTAAAAAATCGAGCCCAGGCCGTAGACATCGGTCGCCGTGGTGAACGATCCCCTCTCGCCCCCGACCTGCTCGGGCGACATGTAAGAGGGGGTTCCCACGGGATAGCCTGAGTGTGTCAGGCCGCTCTCGGTCTCGATATGCCGGGCCAGGCCGAAGTCGGTGACGTGCGGCTGGCCCCGCTCGTCAAGCAGGATGTTTGCCGGCTTGAGGTCGCGGTGCAAGATCCCCCGCTCGTGCGCATGATGAATGGCCTCGGCGACGGTGGCCACCAGCCGGACCGAGGCCGCGACATCGGCGGCGAAGTCGCCCAGCCTCTTGTCCAGGCTGCTGCCGGGTACCAGCTTCATGCTGAAGAAGCGCTGGCCCGCGCTCTGGCCCACCTCGTAAATGGGCACGATGTGCGGGTGGTCGAGTTGCGCGACGGCTTCGGCCTCGTTCTGAAACCGGATCAGCTCGGCTTCGCTGGCGAATTCGGCCGACTTGATCACCTTGAGAGCGACCTGCCGGTTGAGAGCGATCTGCCGTGCCCGGTAGACGATACCCATTCCGCCTCGGCCCAGCTCCGCCAGGATCTCGTAGCCGTTGGTCGTCGACGGTCCGGGACGTCGCGCTCCGGATTCACCGACACCTGGCATGATCTCGCTGCGCCGGCCGGTCCCCGGCGCATCGATCGTCAACTTGTCGTTCACCGGACCGTCGCCCGTCGGTTCTTCGGTTTCCAGCAATCGCTGTTCATGATCGGGGTCATCGGTCTTTCCCCGGGAACCGAAAACCGCATCGATGACGTCGTCGTGGCCGGGAAACCGCTGGCGATAGGCGTGGCGATCGGGCACATCGCCCTGCTCGAGCCGCAGGTCCAGCTCGAGCGCCAGCAGGTCACGCGAGAGCTGGGTACGAGCCGGGCCGACAAAGCCGGCAAGGAACGACTCCAGTTCGGGCTGGCCGCCGCCGCGCCAGGCGGACTCGAATCGATCGCAAGCGTCGTCGATCCGCTGCAGCTCGGCGACGGCCAGTCCGTGGTCGAGCGTCAGCCGGAGGTGCATCCCGTCTCCTCAGCCCAGATGGCCCGGATCAACTGCAGCTTTCGGTCCACCGTCCTCGTGGAGATTTCGAGCGACTTGCCGATCTCCTCCGTTGTCAACCCGTGCAGTTTCTGGAGCGCGATGACGCGCAGGGTTACGTCATTCAGCCTGGCGAAGAGCGTGTCGAGCTGGTCGGCAAGCTCCGCGGCGTCGTCGGGCGTGGGCTCCCGGCTGAGGAACCGGGCCAGGCTCGCGGCCTGCGACTGCTCATCGTGACCAAGTGCCGACTCGCTCAGGACATGCCCGCCTCCCCGCTTCTTGCGGGTCTGATGACGGACCGCGCCGATCGCCTTGCGGACCGTGATCGCGAACAGGACCCGCCAGAGATCGTCGCGATTGGCCAGTTCGGGGAACTGGCCCTTGCGAGCGCGGTCGCAGAAGCTTTGAAAAGCACTCAGGGCGACATCTTCCTCGTCGATCGCACGCCGCGCATGACCGGGCAGTCGCGTGCCCGCCAGCCGGACCAGACGCTGAAAATAACGATCCCAGAGCCGCTGGATCGAGTCGTCATCACCCGCCTTGAGTCCGTCCAGCCAGTATGTGACTGAATCACCTTGCGACATCGGGAATTCCTCGGCAGGAAAGTTGTCTTGAAGGACAATCGATGCATTGTATCGAACGGGACAATCGGGACAATTCCTGTCAGCCGGCAGTGGCTTCAATCTTCCTAATATATCGCAGAAAGAGAGAAAAAAAATTGCCAACCTGTTATACTTTTGGCGATTAATCGAATATGGGCTCGAGAAAGCGCGAGTTGCCAGCTTTTCCGAAGCCCGCAAGCCACCATGGTGTCCAAATGTTTGCGGAGATGATCAAGA
>JAFAHT010000193.1 GCA_019237095.1 Planctomycetaceae bacterium | reverse complement strand
GATTCAACTTCGGCTCCGGCGCGGGGCCGGAAAACCTACCTTGGAGGGGTGATGACGCGTCGTCTCATCCCGGGCCGAATTGAGCTAATATACTCACGGGCCCGAACGTCCGCAAGAGCGCATCCGCGCCTGCGGGGGCACTTTCCTATTCTGAGCGGCCTTGGCGGCATCTCGTGAGGCCTTCGGTGCTGACGCAAAGGCTTCTGCCTGAACCACTTGGTGAGAGGCTACCGGCAACTGGGTAATCGGCCGGTTCACCTCGGGAAGTCCAAGCGGACCCGGCGTTCGCCACGGATGGGCTTCACGGGGTCAGGGCCGGTTTTCGGGAGGCGGTGGCAGATAGCCTCGATCTCGTGACGGAGCGGACGCGAGCCGAGGAGGGCGCGATCGGCCCGGCGAATCAGGTTGCGCACGCTGTCCGGATGGGTCAGCCCGAAAGCCGCCGACAGCTCCCGAAGCGTCACGGGCGTCAACCCCCGCGCCAGCCAGGCGGCCAGATCCCGGCTCACCGCGCCGCTGCGCTTTTGCAAGAAGTTATCTACGGCGATCCCATAGTGCTCGGCCACGGCCGCCAGGACCGCCCGGTAATCGTAACACGCCAGCCGACGCGCGGCGGGGGCCGCGTCGGGATGCCGCGGCAACGTCATCCCAGCGCGCACTCGGTCGACGAACTTCGGGCTGCCCAGCAGCCAGCCACCAACAGCCTCCCGAAAGGGATCCTCCGGCATGGTCGCCAGTCCCTTTTCGACGAACCGTCGATATGCCGTCTCGGGGTGGCTACCTCCCATCTCCCCCTGCCACGCCGAGTAGATTGCCTCATAGGCCACCCAGCCGACGCGGTCTCGCTTCCGGGCATAGCCGGCATAGCTTGACCACGGCCAGTCAGCCGGATGCGCGGCCAAAGGCCGTTTCCCCCGTACCGGGATGAGATGAACGTATCGGCTGACCGTCCAGAAGTAGCTCTCATCCTCGACCAGAGCAGCTTTGAAGCGGCCTTGGGTGAGGTGGCCCGGTCGACGGTGCCGCTTGGCGTGCCAGTTGGCGTATCCGGAGACGAGGTACTGCATGCCCCGAGACAAGTTGGGCTGGGGCGTACGGAGGAAAAGGCGGAAGTGGTTGGGCATGAGCGCGAAACTCAGCAAGTCCCAACCGAACCGCCCGACCGTCTGCTCCAGTCCTTGAAGGAACCGCTGGTAATCACGCTCGTCCTCAAAGACGGATCGCCTGAGGTTGCCACGGGACATCACGTGATGGATCGCGCCGGGATATTCGAGCCGCAACGGTCTGGCCATGGCCTGATAATATCACACGGGGCTCGTCCCGGAAACCGGACATGACCCCGCGAAGCCCATTGGTAAAGAATCATTCCCCCCCTCGATTCTTACACCCCAGCGGGATCGAGAGCGTTGCGAAGCTGGTCGGACCTGACCGCCAGATACTGGCCATTCTCGACCGTACTTTGTGGCAATCGTACTAGGACATTGTTCCCACGCCGCTCAAGAACCTGGACACTCAGCCAACCATCCGTTGGTATGTCCTGTGTTGGCTCCTGATCGAACATAACCTCATCACGAGGTGCGAAGAGGGAAAGGGACCGGCCGTTGAACGTCTCGACGACAACCGCAAACTCGGAGCTGAACTGTCCCGGAAAGAGTCTGCAGCGAAGCTCGGTTCTCATCATGGTCCTTCCAGTTGAGGCTGAGTCGATCCCGCGATCGTATCCCATCATGATCATGGAGCATAGTCCCATCGATCTCCAGTGGGTATCGGAATTTTATGCTCGCGTCCACGAGCTTTGTTCTACCAGCACACGAACAAATTGTGTCCGGGGCTCGGGCTTCAAGCATGAGTTGCCCGACTCTGGTAAAATGCTTGTGCGTGTTCGACCAAGCGGATCGCGGACTCATCAGGTTCCCTCACTCACGTCACCTTGCCATGGTTCATTCTCCCGCCCCGGCCACCCTGGAGCTCGGTGATCGATTCGAGGTCTTCCCGGTCGATTCGACGGAACGGCTTAAGCTCCCCAGGGTTCTTGGTCCCGCTGGGTTTCCGATCGAGAGGATCGAGGATCCGGCGGGAAGGCTGCTGGAGGTGAAGCTGGACCCGGTGGAGCATTCGACCGTCGTTCCTGGCCTGGGCCGCGGCGTCACCGATCCGGCCTCCACATTTTGGATGGAATACCAGGGCTCGGGACGCTTCCGCTTGATCGTCGAACCGGTAGTGGTCCCGCCGGGCAACGGCGAGCAGATAACAGAACAGGGAGTGCACATCGAGTTCGACTCACAGGACAGGTCTGTCGTCCTGTCCGAGTCGAGCTTTTCAGCTGGACTGCGGGACTTTGAACTGGCGCTGGAAGCCGCCCGGCTGGCGACTCACGCAGGGTTCGACCGGCTGATCGCGCTGCCTTTGGTCCGCGAGCTCGAACTGCTGGAGCACCAGATCCGCACGGTCAAGACCGTCTTGCGCCGGTTTCGCGGCCGGGCCATGCTCTGCGATGAGGTTGGCCTGGGCAAGACAATCGAGGCTGGCCTGGTTCTCTCCGAACTGATGATCCGAGGTCTGGTCCGGTCGGTCCTGGTCCTGGTGCCTCCGTCGCTCATCGAGCAGTGGCAAGGAGAAATGCGCCGGAAGTTCGCAATCGAACTGATCAGCCATGATAGCTCGTCGTTTCGAGAGCAGGGGACGAGGGCCTGGACGGAGTTCGACCGCGTGATTGCTTCAATCCACACGGCCAAGCGCGAACCGCACCGATCGGCGATCCAGGCCCGCAAGTGGGACATGGTGATCGTGGATGAGGCGCACCACTTGCGCAATCGCAATACCCAGGCATGGAAGTTCGCCAGCGAGGTCCAGAAGCAGTTCATCCTGCTGCTCACGGCGACTCCGGTACAGAATAATCTCGAGGAGTTATACAACCTGGTCACCCTGCTGGAGCCAGGACTGCTGAGCACGTCGCGGCAATTCCTCCGCCATTTCGTCGATAAGCGTGACAAGCTGACCCCGCGTAACGTGAATGAGCTCCACGGGCTGCTGGCCGAGGTGATGATCCGGAATCGGCGGAGCACGGTGGGTCTGCAGTTCACTCGACGGTGGGCGAAGACCGAGCGGATTGCCCTCTCGCCTGCCGAGCAGTCTCTCTACCAGGACGTGACCGCGTTCGTGCGGGGGCATCTCCGAGCGAGCAAGGAGACGGCGGCTCTGAGCCGGATGGCCTTGGTGATGTTGCAGATGGCGATGGGCAGCTCGAGCCAGGCGGCAGCCGGTACCCTGGGGAAGATGACCGAGCATCCGAAGCTGGGTATGGCGGAACGTCAGCGGCTTGAGGACCTGGCTGACCGGGCTTCAGCTCAGCGCGAGAACGCCAAAGCCCAACGTCTGCTTGACCTGGTTGGCGAGTACCGCGACAAGATGGTTATCTTCACGCAGTTTCGTGCTACCCAGGAGATGCTGCGTGTGCGGCTGGCGGAGGCGGGTCACGACATCGCGGTGTTTCACGGGGGGTTAACGCGGCTGGAAAAGGAGTCCGCCATCGAGCAGTTCCGAGGGTCGGCGCGGCTCCTGCTCTGCACCGAGGCTGGCAGCGAGGGACGCAATCTCCAGTTCGCCCATGCCGTCTGCAACTTCGACCTGCCGTGGAACCCGATGAAGATCGAGCAGCGAATCGGCCGGCTCAGCCGGATCGGCCAGACCCACGACGTCCACGTCTTCAACCTGGTGGCCGTAGGCACGGTCGAGGCGGCCGTGCTTCACCTCCTGGAAGCCAAGCTCAACATGTTCGAGCTCGTGATCGGCGAGGTCGATATGATCCTGGGCAACCTCGAGGAGGAACGCGAATTCCAGGACGTCGTGGCCGACCTTTGGGCCGAATCGGCCGACACCGACGACTTTGCGCGACGCATCGACGATCTGGGTGAGCGACTGCTGGCAGCCAAGCGCGCTTACTTTGAACAGCGCGCGCTGGACGACCAGCTTTTCGGCAACCGCTTCGCGCCCGATCAATAAGTGATTTCGCGATCCAGGAATCTGCCAGCAATGAGCTCGAGCCACGGCAGCATCATCGGAGGAGCACTTTCCCCACTGGAGCAGTTCCTCCGCGATTACGTGGAGGCATCCGGCGGCATGTGGGACGAGGTCGAGCCTCAGGTCTACGACCTGATGTTGCCGGCTCGGGACAGTGATGCAGAGCCCAAGGTCGTGCGAGTCGCCTTCGATCCCGAGGCGATCCCTGAACATCCCGAGGCCCAGCTTGCCAGCTACGGTACTCCGCTGGTCGACCGACTCTTGGCGGATGCCGTGGAGCACGCCCGCCGCGTCATCCTCTACGTGGTCGGCCTGAACTTGGCCCCCTCAGGTTTGGAGGACCGGGTACGCCGGGCGGTGTCGCTCCCTCCGGGATTTACCCTCGAGGTCGAGTCTGTGCGGCCGCTGTTCTTTCCCCAGGCCGCTTTCTGGTTCGAGGCGACCTTTGTCAGCGACCAGAAGGAGCAGGAGATCCTGTCGGTGGCGATCGACTTGCATCATGGTCGCCAGGTTCGGCACCTCGATCGCCTGCTCGATCGCGGGCGACTGGCCGAGACGCCTTCTCTGCCCTTGGCGGAGACTCGGCATCCGGGCCTGGCATCCGCCTATCCGATCGCGCGGGACCGCGTTTTCCGAACCCTCGCGGCTCTGGCCAACACCCGGCAGCGCGAGTTGGTGGACCGCCTGGCCCGGCAGCTCGAACGCATCGGCCGCTACTACAGCGACCTTCGAGCTGAGGTGGAGGAGCAGGACCGTCGCGCGCAGAGCCGAGGCGAGGACTCTGCCCGTTTCAAGGGCCGGCTTGAAGCACTCTACCGTGAGGAGCGGGTCCGCACTGCCGAGCTGCGCCAGAAGAGCCAGTTGAGCGTCCACCTGCGGCTCCTTAACCTGGTGGAGATCTACCAGCCCAAGCTGCTCGTTGGTACAAGTGCGAGCAACCCGGCCAGGGGACCGAGCTCGGGAGCCACAGAGCTGGAGTGGGTGTGGGATCCTCTTGTCGAGAACGTGGAAGCCACCGTCTGTCCCCAGTGCCATCATCCCACGTTCGAACTCAGCCTCACCCGCCAAGGTGGGCTCGCCTGCCCCGCTTGCGCCGCCTCCCGAGCGCCCACGACCCGACGATGACCCTGCGTTTTCGTGCTTCCGAAAATCTAAGCCGCCTGCTTCCGGCGTCGCCAGCAGTGGTGGAGGGTCAGTCCAAGGGCACCGATGCTGAGCAGGATGAGCGTGGATGGCTCAGGCACGGCTACGAAGTACACGGCATTGCTGAACAGCGTGCCGTAGTTGGGATCGGCCAACTCGTTCTGTCCGGCGAGGGTGGACAAGCTCAGCACCCGGCCTGAGCCGTAATTCCAGCCAATCACGCCATCGCTATCGCCGGGAGGGGTACCGCCGAAGTTGCTGCCGTAATACGCTGTCGCACCTGACTTGGGTTGGAAATAGGTCTCCGTGCCACCGTTACTGTCGGCAATGAAGGTGAATGACGGAGGAAGATCCTTGTTGAGGACCGAATTCGTCGCGGTGCTCTGGGTATAAGTGATCAAATTTCCAAAGCTTTGAACCGTACTCGGGGTAACCGGAAGGACGGGTGCCAAGGTCGGATTGTAGCCTAGGAACGCGTTGCCGTAGACTGTCCATTCACCGGTCAGGAGCCCACCCCCGCCGTTGACATAGTTCACCAGCGCGGTCTGGCCAGCGTCGGGTATTGGCAAACCGGTAACGTTGTTATTCTGAAGCAGAATCACGGAGCTGTAGCCGGATAAGACAGGGTTGCTCCCGGTGTAATTATAATAGGCATCGGTGCTGACGGTCACGGTATGGCCGTCAGCCGTCAGCAGGTTCACTACGGCGTTGTCCTCGGTGGGAATGCCGGTCGACAGCAGGAGCACACTGTCTGCATTGGCCTGCCTCAGCCCGCCCGCGAGGAAAGTCAAGGACGCCAAGCAGACGAAGAATCGTCCCATTGTTGAAGACCTCGCGTGAAAAAGGCGATTCAATTGATGAATCGATACAGACACTCACTGTTCGCTCGTCGAGTTGGGAATCTCTCAAGAACAACCATCACGGTTGACTATATAACGTTGGTTACCAGAGAGATCAAGCCAGAAGTGAAGAAAAAGCGACCAGCCTTAATATGCTTGGAGGTAATACCCGGTTTTAATGTTTACAGAAAGCAGCACATTTCCCCGGAACGAGTCAAGGTTGCTTGTCGCGATCGGGCGTTGGCGACGGTTCTGGTCCCGGCGCCTGGCTGGGGCTGGCGGTGGGGGTTACCGCCTCATCCTCGAGGTACGTGAGCACGCGGGGTCCGTCCAGGGTCATGGCCACGGTATGCTCGAAATGGGCGCTGGGCCGGCGATCCTTGGTCTCAACGGTCCAGCCGTCGTCCAGGGTACGGACCTCCTTGGTCCCCATGGCGACCATGGGTTCGATCGCCAGCACCAGGCCGGGCTCGAGCCGGATATCGTTTTTTAGCAAGGGCTTGCTGACGAAGTTCGGAACCTGAGGCTCCTCGTGCATGTCCTGGCCGATGCCGTGGCCGACGAATTTCTCGATCACGTAGAAGCCCTGGCTCTTGACGTAGCGTTCCATCAGACTGGCGACTTCCGACCAGTAGCGGCAGCGGGCCATGGCCCGGATCGCCAGGTTGAGCGATTCCAAGGTCACGTCGAGCAGCTTCTGGACGTCGGGGGAAATCTCGCCGATGGCCAGCGTCACGGCCGAGTCGCCGCACCAGCTCCCGATCTTGCAACCCGTGTCGATGGAGACGATGTCTCCGGCCTTCAGCGGACGGCGATTGGGAATGCCATGCACGACGTGATGGTTAATGCTGGCACAGATGACGGCCGGGAACGGAGACTTCCCCTTGACGGTGCTCGGGTAGCCCAGGAACAGGGGGATGGCATCGTGTTCCCGGAAGACGGCGGCCACGACGTCTTCCATGTCGGCGGTCGTCGCGCCTGGCACGGCCAGCTCTCGCACCCGGTCGAGCGCCTTGGCGACCACCCGCCCGGCCTCGCGCATCAGCGCGATTTCGCGCGGGCTCTTCAATTTCGGCGCGGGTCGGGGCGCTCCCGGTAGCGGGCCCCCTTTCCGTCCCATGCCTGCCAGGAAAGAGGGGAAAGAAGGCCGGGGAACGATGCCTCGATGGGAAAACACGTCGCTCGAGCTCCTCTTCGATACTCGCCAGTTCCACCCCCAAGTCACGAAAACTATCGTACCAGATTGCTGGCCAGTAGCGTCAGTCTGATGTCCCCTCGGGGCACGAATCCGGCGGCCGGCCCATGGTTGCGAGCTTGCGGGCTCGGCGGTCACTTGGGCTCGGCGGTCACTTCCGGTTGACCAGACCCGGGTAATTTCGCATTACCAGGTGGCTATCGATCTTCTGCACCAAGTCGAGGCAGACGCTGATCACGATCAGCAGCCCGGTTCCTCCCAGGAACGATGCCACGGTGAAGTCGACGTTCAGGGAGGTCTGGACCAGCGACGGAATGACTGCCACCAGGGCCAGGAACGCAGCCCCCACGTAGGTGATTCGCAGCATGACCTTCTCGAGATAATCGGCTGTCCGCCTCCCCGGTCGATAGCCCGGAATGAAGCTCCCGTAATCCTTCAAGTTGTCGGCCATGTCCTTGGGATTGAAGGTGATTGCCGTCCAGAAGTAGCAGAAAAAGTAGATCAGGATGATGTAACAGACTGTGTAGATGTAACTCTGCCGCTGGAAGGCGTCGGCCAGTTCCTGGAAGAAGCTGGCCATGGCCGAGCCCAAAGTCCAGGTGTCGGAACGCAGGCCAGCGGTGGCGCGCGACAGGCTGTTGAAGACGAACGACGGGAAGATCAGCAGACTGGAGGCAAAGATGATCGGCATGACGCCGGCCTGGTTGACCTTCAGCGGAAGATATTGCCTTGTACCGCCGAAGACCCGCCTGCCCCGAACATGCTTGGCCGACTGGGTGGGGATTCGTCGCTGGCTCTCGGTGATTGCAATCACCCCCACCACAACCGCAATGAACAGTCCCAGCAGCAAGATGATGGTGATGATCCCATACTTGCCCGGTTCCGGCGTCAGCTTTGAAGTCGAGTTTTCCCAGAGCCCTTTCATGGCCACGGGCACCCGGGCCAGGATTCCTGCCATGATGAGCAGGCTGATCCCGTTGCCGATCCCGAATTCATCGATCTGCTCGCCGACCCACATCAGGAAGATCGTGCCCGCCGTCATGATCGTGACGCACACCAGACCATGCCAGAAGTCGCGATACTGAGGCAGTACCACGTTCATCTGTGGACTCATCATGTACTGCACCCAGAAGGCGCTCTGGACCGCGCAGAGGCCGACGGTGGCGTAGCGGGTGTATTCGTTGATGCGTTTTCGCCCGCTCTCTCCTTCCTTCATCATGGCCTCGAGCGAGGGAACGACGCTTCCCAGAAGCTGAAAGATGATCGACGCCGAGATATAGGGCATGATCCCCAGGCCGAAGATCGTGCTCATGCCGATCGACGTTCCGCCAAACATCGCCACGGTACCGAACAGCTTGCCGGCCGTGTTGGTGCTTTGCTGTTCCTCCCAGTTCCGCAACTGCGCCTGGTTGACGATCGGCAGGGGAACGTAAAAGCCGATCCGGTAGATGGCCAGGAGCACGGCCGTGAAGAGGATCTTCCGCCGCAACTCGGGCACCTTGAAGATGGTCAGCAACTTTTCCACGGGCGATCGTCTCCCCTAGCGCCTGGTTCCCCTTGGGATCATCACCGCCAGACCCTGCTCAGTCAACCGAGGTAGCCGCTGGAAGCGGCTGACTGCGGGCAAAGCGGGCCGGCTCGCAGGCCGGAGCCGGGGGTCACTCTTCCATAGGACATCGCGGGTCCGCCGATCGCCAGGAGAGGCGGCTTTGGTTTGGGGCCACGTCCGGCCATGAACGCGGAAGCCCGCCCGAACTCAGGACTGCGCCTTGGCGACCCGTCGGCTGTAGGGGACCACGGCGGTCTTGCCGCCGACGGCAGCGATCTTCGCGGCAGCCGACCCGCTAAACCTGGTCGCGTGAACCTCCAGCGCCTTGGTCAGCGCGCCATCGCCCAGGATCTTGATCCCGTCGAAATTGTGGCCCTTGACGAGCCCCTTGGCTCGCAGGGCGGCCTCGTCGACGACCGCGCCGGGGTCGAAGCTCGCCTCGATATCGCCCAGGTTGACGATCGCGTATTCCTTCTTGAAGGCCCCGTTGAAGAAGCCCCGTTTGGGGATGCGCCGGGCCAGGGGCATCTGGCCACCCTCGAAGATCGGGTTGAGCTTGAACCCCTGGCGCGAAGCGTGGCCCTTGTGCCCCTTGGACGAGGTCTTACCGTGGCCCGACCCGATTCCCCGGCCCACCCGTTTCCGCAGCTTACGGCGATGGACCCCTTGGTGGACGTCGTGCAATTGCATCAGAGAGCGACTCCCCGAAGGCGAGCAATCTCTTCCTTCGTACGCAGTTGGGTCAAGGCGTCGATCGCGGCCTTGACGAGGTTCAGCTTGTTGTTCGAGCCGAAGCTCTTGGTCAGAACATCCTTGATGCCCGCGGCCTCGACAACGGCCCGCACAGCGCCGCCGGCGATGACGCCCGTTCCGGGCACGGCCGGCATGAGCAGCACCCGAGCGGCCCCGAACTTGCCGATCACCGCGTGCGGGATCGTTCCCCCCTTGAGCTGGACCCGGTTCATCTGCTTGTGAGCGTCCTTGACACCTTTCTCGACGGCCGGGGGAACCTCGTTGGCCTTGCCGTAACCCCAGGCCACCTGTCCCCGGCCGTTGCCGACGACGACCAGGGCGTTGAAGCTGAAGCGCCGGCCGCCTTTGACCACGGCCGCGCACCGGCGGATCGAGACCACACTTTCAGCCCACTCCCCACGGTCACGGTCACGTTCTCGACTGTCAGTCGACACAGACGATCTCCTTCGTTAAGCCGACGGCCTGTGATCCTCCGCCGTCAGCCGCAAGGCAAAATGACCCCAAATGTACGATGGTCCCCAGCCGATCCGCGATCAAGCTGTTGAGTCTTAGAATTGCAGACCCGCTTCGCGCGCGGCCCGGGCAAGGGCTTCGACCCGACCGTGGTACTTGTAGCTTCGGCGGTCGAAGCAAATCTTGTCAATACCGGCCTTCTTGGCGCGTTCGGCGACGACCCGGCCGACGACCGCGGCGGCGGCCTTGTTGCCGCCATACTTCAACTGGGCCTTGATCTCGGGGTCCATGGTACTGGCCGAGACCAGCGTGGTTGCGCTCTGGTCGTTGATCACCTGGGCGTAAATGTGCTTGGAGCTCCGGAAGACGGCCAGGCGGGGACGTTCTGTGGTCCCAAACAGCCGCTTGCGGACGCGATGCTGGCGGCGCCTGCGGCGGGTTTGGACCAGCAGGTGATGGTTGGCGGTGTCCACGGGACGATCCTCAACAGTCAAGAGAAAAAAAGCTTGCGATTCTGGTCGACCGATCCGGGCCCAAGCCGGGTGCCGATGACAGCGTGATTACTTGGCACCGAAGGCCTTGCCGGCCTTGCGGCGGACGGCTTCGCCCTCGTAGCGAATTCCCTTTCCTTTGTAAGGCTCGGGCGGCCGAACCTCGCGGACCACGGCAGCGAACTGGCCGACGGCTTGTTTGTCGGCGCCGCTGATGGTGACATGGGTGGGGTCGGGAACGGTCACGGTCACGCCGGGCGGCGATTCCAGGACGACCTGGTTGGCATAGCCGACCTGGAGGGCCAGCGTGTTGGCTTTCTTGAGCTGCGCCTGGTAGCCGACTCCAACGATCTCGAGCTTGCGCGTGTAGCCGCTGGAGACGCCCTGCACCATATTGGCCACCAGGCTGCGTGTGAGCCCATGGAGCGATCGGCTGAGCCGTTCGTCATCGCTCCGGCTCACCTCGACTTGCCGCTTGGCGTCGTCATACTTCAGGGAGATCTCGGGCCGGTGGGAGAAGCTGAGCTTGCCCTTGGGGCCTTCGATCTGGATGGTCTGATCGACGATCGAGATCTTCACGTTGGCCGGAACAGCAACCGGCTTGCGACCAATACGCGACATGGGTCCCTCATCCTTCGCTAGATTCACTGGTTCGGGGTCACGCGGGTTCGAGTCCGGATTGGGTCAAAGGCGGTCGATCTTGCCTCTCTTTGCCGTCCCGGTTGCTCCGCGGCTCGTCGTCCGCGTGGCCTTGAAGCTGCCTTGGGAATTTCCATGATGCCGCGGTCGCGGCCCGAGGTCGAGGACCGCTCCGGGACACCTCTCAATAGATCATTGCCAGCACCTCGCCGCCGATCTTCTCGACGCGAGCGCGGCGATCGCTGACGATGCCGCGGGGGGTGCTCAGGATCTGGATGCCCATGCCGCCCAGAATCGGCTTGAGCTCCTTGTACCCGCGGTAGATCCGCCGGCCGGGCTTGCTGATCCGGTCGATCTTGGTGATCAGCCGCTCTCCGTTGGGACCATACTTCATGTGCAGGCGAAGCGTCCGTGCGGGCGTCGTTTCGATTTCCTCGAAGTCCCAGACATAGCCTTCGTCTTTGAGAACCTGGGCAATGCCCCGCCGCATCTTGGACGTGGGCATATCCAGGAACGTGCGCTCGATCCGGACGGCGTTGCGGATCCTGGTGAGCATGTCGGCAATCGGGTCGGTCATCATGGGGGAGAAGCCTTCCTGAACCGTCGCGGGTAACGTGTCGAGTCGCAGGGCAAGGGAACCGCAACTCGCGGCAAGGCCGGCCACGTCGGGGCGGCGGGGCAACTCATACAAACTGGTGATCGGGTTTCGGCAGGCCCGGGCCTGCCATGGATCTTGATGGGTTGTTCGGGAGACAGCAAAAGGGCGAGCTCGGGGCCCGCTCGAGGATTGGACCAAAAAGGGACGATAAGGCTACCAGCTCGCCTTCTTCACTCCGGGAATCAGGCCGCGGCTGGCCAGGTTCCGGAAGCAGATGCGACAGACTCCAAACTTCCGATAATAGGCTCGAGGGCGCCCGCAGAGGCGGCAGCGGTTGCGATGCTGAACCGCGAACTTGCGGGGCGTCTCCGACTTGATCTTCTGCGCCTTGGTCGACATGCTCAGCTTTCTCACACCGGAAAAAGAGGGCGTCAGGCGACGCCCGACCAGATCACATCCCGTTTGCTCACGATCCGGGCTTGCCCGCTGCGCCCCCCTTGCCGCCGGTTGCCGGCAGACGGAAGGGGATGCCAAAGTGGCGAAGCAGTTCCCGCGCTTGTTCGTCGTTGGTGGCCGTGGTGACGATGGTGATGTCCATGCCCTGCGTGTGCTGGATCTTGTCGGCGTCGATCTCGGGGAAGACGACCTGCTCGGCCAGTCCCAGGCTGAAATTGCCATGACCGTCGAAACTGTTGGGGTTGACGCCGCGGAAGTCGCGAATACGAGGCAGGGCGATCGAGATCAGGCGATCCAGGAACTCGTACATCCGCCGGCCGCGCAGGGTGACCTTGCAGCCGATGTCGTTGCCCTCGCGGAGCCGGAACCCGGAGACCGACGTCTTGGCCTTGGTGATCTGCGGCTTCTGGCCGCTGATCTTGCTCAGGCTGTCGGCGGCCGCGTCGAGCTGGGCCTTGTCCTGGGTCGCGCGACCCACGCCCATGTTGATGACGATCTTGTCGATCTTGGGGATCGCCATCGGGTTGTCGAGGTTGTATTTCGCGGCCATCGCCGTGGCGATGTCCTTCTTGTACAGATCCAGCAGGCGAGCCATTCCCATCGTCCTTCATTGCGCCGCGTGTCGCGTCTTTCTGCTTCGTGTGCCGGCGTCTGGAGAGGTTGATCTTGATCAGGATTTCTTCTTGGTCGAGGCGGCGTGTGCCGGCTTGCGTGGTCCGATGTTGCCCAGGGCCTGGCCGCACGACTTGCAGTAACGCTGTTTTTGCCCGTCGTCGCTATACCGGTGGCCGATGCGGACTCCCCGGTTGCACCTGGGGCAAACGAGCATCACGTTGGAGACATCGATCGGCATCTCCTTGGAAAGCCGTCCCCCCTGGGGATTCTTGCTGCTTGGCCGCATGTGCTTGTACACGCGGTTGATCCCCTCGACGACGATCTTGTTTCTCGAGGGAAGCGCACGCAGCACCTTGGAGAACCGGCGCTGTTTGGGAGTTCCCCGGTCGTCGCCAGCAATCACTTCGACCTGGTCGTCTTTACGAATATGCATGGTCGGCTCACTTCACTTTACTTCGCTTCATTTCTCGATCACTGTCAGGTCCCGGTCTGGGGAAGCACGCAGCGCTCCCGACCGAGGGCCACAGCCCGGCCGTGGGTCAGACGACTTCGGCCGCGAGGCTGATGATCTTCATGAACTGGCGGTCACGCAGCTCGCGGGCGATCGCGCCGAAGATGCGCGTGCCCCGAGGATTTCTCTCGGCGTCGATCAGCACCACGGCGTTGCGATCGAACTTGACGTAGGAGCCGTCGGTGCGCCGGGTCTGATTCCGAGTTCGCACGATGACGCACCGGACCACGTCGCCGGCCTTGACGTCGCCCCCCGAAGAGGCTTTCTTGACGCTGGCGATGATCGTGTCGCCAAGGCCCGCGGTGCGCCGCTTGTAGAGCGACGCGCTGCCGCCGAGGACCTTGATGCACATCACTTCCTTGGCTCCCGTGTTGTCGGCCACGTCAAGCCGGGTTTGCATCTGGATCATGGGACGGACACCCTTGCCTTGCACTGGCCCGCGGCTCGGGGCCGATGGCCGGAACTCTTCTCAAATTTCAAAGGTTCGGAAGCAGAATAACGATTTCGCGCCACGCCGGCCGGAAGGGTCGCAGACCTGTCGTGCGACGAGGCGCTGCACTCAGGCGGGCGGAGCGCCCTCGTCTTCGCCGGCCAGCGCTTGCTGGGCTCCCTTGCGAACAATCCGGATCAGCCGCCAGCGCTTGAGCTTGGACATCGGCCGGGTTTCCATGATCTCGACCAGGTCGCCGAGATGCGACTCGTTGGCCTCGTCGTGAACGTGACAGACGGTCCGGCGACGCATCATCTTCCCGTACTTGGAGTGCGGGACCAGGCGCTCGACCACGACCCGTCGCGTCTTGTTCATCTTGTCCGACGTCACGGCCCCGATTTCCGTCTTGCGGCGGGAGCGGGCTGGCGTGGACTTTGTGCTGGCTGTGCTTTCAGGGCTCATAGTAGTGGATCACGGTTGGCTAGTGGTCCTGATGGATGGAACTTCCCAACGAACTGGCTAGTGGGCGGCCGGAGCCGCGACCGATCGCTCCCGCTCGATCTCGCGGAGCCGCAGGATCGTCTTGATCCGGGCGATCTCGCGCTTGGCCTTGATGATCTCGCTGGGAGCCTCGAGCCGCTCGGTTTCACTCTGCAGCCGGAGGCGGAACAAGTTGTTCTGGACATCTTTCAAGAGCAGTTCAAGCTGCTCGTCGGTCTGTTCGCGAAGCTCTGCGGGTTTGCTCATGGCAAAGTCTCTCCTGGCGCGGAATGACCGCGGTCTCAGATCGTGGGCCGACGGCCAACGAATCGGCATTTGATGGGCATCTTGTGAGAGACGCGGGCCAAGGTCTCGCGGGCAACCTCCTCGCTCAGGCCGCTGATCTCGTAGAGTATCGTGCCCGGCTTCACCACGGCCGCCCAGAACTCGATTTCGCCCTTGCCCTTGCCCATTCGGGTCTCGGCCGGGATCGCGGTCACACTCTTCTGGGGGAAGACGCGGATGTAAACCTTCCCTCCCCCCTTGACCATCTGGCTGGCGACGACGCGACCGGCCTCGATGGTTTGGGCGCTGATGCGCCCCGGCTCGAGCGCCTGCAGGCCGTACTCGCCGAAAGCCACGTAATTGCCGCGGGTCGCATTACCTCTTACGCGGCCTTTTTGGCTTTTTCGGAACTTGACCCGCTTGGGCATCAACGCCATCGGCGGCCTCCATCCTCAAATAATCGCCCTGGTTGACCCATACCTTGATTCCGATATGACCTTGCGCCGTCTTGGCCTCGGCAAAGCCGTAGTCGATCTTGGCTCGCAACGTGCTCAGCGGAACCGATCCGGCCGCGGCCGCCTCGGTCCGCGACATCTCGGAGCCGCCCAGCCGCCCCGACAGTTGAATCTTGACCCCCTTGGCCCCGCCGTCCATGGTTTGCTCGATCGCCCGCTTCATGGTCCGTCGAAAGCTCGACCGCTTCTGGAGCTGTTCGGCAATGTCCTCGCCGATGAGCTGGGCGTCGATCTCCGGCCGTGCCACCTCGACGATCTTGATCTCGATCCGGCGGCCCGTCAGGTTCTGAAGCTCTTCCTGGAGCTTCTCGACCTCGGCCCCCTTGCGGCCGATGATCACGCCGGGCCGCGCTGTGGAGAGAAGCACAGTCACCGCATCGCGGGTCCGCTCGATCTCGATCTTGGGAATACCCGCAAAGCCGTACTTGTTCTTGATGAATTTGCGAATCTTGAAATCTTCGACGAGCAGGTCAGCGAACTCGTGCTTGGAAGCGTACCAGCGACTCCGCCAGTCTTCCATGATGCCCACGCGAAACCCGGTCGGTCGAACCTTCTGGCCCATGAGGTAGCGCCCCTTGCTTGGGTGAGTCTCTCGCGATCACGTCGATTGACTGACTTCACCGGCCAGGACTGACCTTGCCGGTCGAACTTCAACTATTCCCAGCCGCGACGTCATTCGTCCGCCTCTTCACTCTCTTCGACCCCGGCGATCAGGTCCATCAGGCCGATGGCAATATGGGCACTGCGGCGGCGGACCAGGTAGGCCATACCCCGAGCGCGCGGCATCAGCCGCTTGAACATCGGGCCGCCATCGCCCCGGGCGTCGATCACGACGAGGTCGCCAGCGTTGCGGATCCCCTTGTCCTCGGCGTTGGCCATGGCACTCTTGAGCACCTGCTCGATCATCCGGGCACCCCGGTGGGGCATGTACTTGAGGATATCCAGGGCGTCGTCGGCGTACTTGCCCCTTATCAAATCCAGGAGCGGCCTGACCTTGCGCACCGAGATCCGGGCGAAACGGTGGGTCGCGTTGTATTGTTTGGTACTCATGGCCAGGGTCTCATGCACAGAGGCGGAGCACGGGAAAGACACGCAATCCGTCGCTCTCTCGCAACGATCCGGGAATCCGGATCAGCTCGAACGCCTCGTCGTGTGTCAGGATACTCACGCTGGGGTTGGATTACTTCTTGGGCGCCTTGGACGCCTTGCCGCCGTGACCCTTGAACGTCCGGGTCGGGGCGAACTCGCCGAACTTGTGTCCGACCATGTCTTCAGTCACGTAGAGCTTGAGGAAGGAACGGCCGTTATGCACGGCGAAGTTCTTGCCCACGAACTCGGGCACGATCGTGCTCGCCCGCGCCCATGTCTTGATCGGTTCCCGACTGCCCGATGAATCGGCCCTGTACACCTTTTCGAGCAACCGCTCGACGACGTACGGTGGTTTCTTGAGCGAACGTCCCATGAGTTTTCCTTAAGAGTAGTCAGGACACGGTTGATCTCAGAAGCCGGTAGCCTTCTACGTCTTTACTGGCTACTGGCTACTAAATCTTGAGTTGCCCGTACCGCACGCTGGTCCGCCGGCGGATGATGGCCTTGTTCGACGGCTTGCGACGACGGCGGGTCTTGCCTCCCTTGGCCAGCACGCCCGAAGGAGAGCGGGGAGTGTGTCCCTTGGAGCGGCCCTCACCGCCGCCCATCGGGTGGTCGACGGGGTTCATGGCCGTTCCCCGCACATGCGGCCGACCGCCCAACCACCGCTTCCGCCCCGCCTTGCCCAAGCGGATGTTCATGTGATCGGGGTTGCCGACCATGCCGATGGTCGCCCGGCAGGCGGCCGGGATCCGGCGGACCTCGCCGGAGGGGAGGGTGAGCTGGGCCCAGTCTCCTTCGCGGGCCGTCAGGATCGCGCCCACGCCGGCCGACCGGCAGAGCTTGCCTCCACCGCCGGGTTGCATCTCGATGTTGTGGATCGAAAGCCCGGTGGGGATCCTGGACAGCGGTAAGCAATTGCCCACCTTGGGCTCGGCGTCCGGACCGCTGAGCACGGTCATCCCGGCCTTCAGCCCGTCCGGCCCCAGGATATACCGCTTCTCTCCGTCAGGGTAGACGATCAGTGCGATCCGGGCCGACCGGTTGGGGTCGTATTCGATGTGGGTGACCTCGGCCGCGGTTCCGTCGTGGTCGTTGCGGCGGAAGTCGATGATCCGGTACTTACGCTTGTGGCCGCCGCCTCGGTGCCGCGCCGTGATCACCCCTTGATTATTGCGACCCCCCGTCTTCTTGAGCGGTTCGGTCAGCTTCTTCTCGGGCTTCTTTTCCTTGTCCGTCAGCTCGGAGAAATCGCTGACCGACGAATTGCGACGCCCGGCTGTGGTCGGTTTGTAAGTGCGAATGCCCAT
>JAFAHT010000189.1 GCA_019237095.1 Planctomycetaceae bacterium | reverse complement strand
CAAGGCGGCGATCGGCTTGATGCGGACCATGGGGGTGACCAACATCGCGGAGGCACTTCGCCGTAACGCTTCTCAAGTCGGCGTTCTCTTCACCAGACTGGGTATCTTCAAACAGTAATTGACCCTGATTGGGTGGTTGGTCTGGATGAGCGGGCATTTCTCGGGATGGTGAATGTCGGTGGTCTTGAGGTATGCGGAGGTCCTCCTTTAGCGCGTCGGTCCACTGTTGAGCGACGTCTGGAAGGACCAGTGGCTGAAGGCGCCGCCGAGGAAGCGACGCCTACAGCAGCAGCAGCAGAAGCGGACGCATAGCTCTGTGTACCGGTTCCTGGAAGCCCATCAGCTCCGACTCAAGAAAGAGAAGCGAGGAGTCGCAGTGGCCTGAAGATGTTCACGGCAGTGGTCTGGAGACCCTCGCCGAACGAAACAGATTCGCAACGAAAGCAGTCGGGATCAGAGGGCGGTCAAGACTGCAGCATGCCACGGCGAGGCTCCTCGTGGCGAACTCTCCATGGCGGTAGGCCACGCCCACGCGCGACTGCCGTCAGGCATCTTTCACGTCCGACCACGGCGTTCCATCGACGTCATGGCGCAGCAACAAGTAAATGAACGACGCGGCCGTCCAGAAATAAGCGTAGATCCAGCCCCGGATCAGCAGGCCGATCACTCCCCGCCAGAACGCCGGCCAGGCCGCGACAGTCCGCGCGATCGTTCTTTCGCCGGCACCCGGATCCGTCAAGGCGGCCAGGCTGGATGCCGGAGCCGACAGCCCCACTCCCCAGGCGGCCAGGTGGGTCACCGCGGTTGCCAACCAATCGACCAGAAGCAGGCCCGGGATCCCGATCAGCCAGGCAAGGACTACGCACAGAACGAACTTGCCCAGCCGCTGGTTGAGATAACTGAACGATCGGCTGAGAGCGTCCAGCAAATCCTCGGCCTCGGCCGCGACCGACGCGTGTAAGAGCGGCCAGCCCGCCGCCAGTCCGAAGAGCAAGAAGGCCATGACCAAGCCCAGCAACAGCGGAATGAACAGCAACGTTCCCCCAACGACCGAGCCGATGCCGGCCGGTAGCCAGTACAGCAAACCGAACCCGGCGCAGATCAAGGCGCAGAGGCCTATCGCCAGGAGCGGGAAAAGCGGGGTCGCGATCAGCGGCAAGGCAAAACGCAGCGCGAATCGAACCGCGCCCAGAGTTCCAGGCTCCTGCATCCGTGATACCTGGAGCAACGCAATCCGGGCGATGGCGCCACCAACGATACCCCCCACGGCCACCACCCAGAGAACCGCAAGCATCGCGTGCAAGTACCAGCCCGATCCTTTACTCAGTGCAAATAGCGAGATCAAGGGTGTTGCAAGTATCCGTGCCGGTTCGGTCAGCCGCCAACCGGCCGAGCGGACGAACTCCCATGAGGACAGATCCAGGTTCGCTGGCGCGCCCGCTCTCGCACCGCCTGGCAGGGCATGGAGCTCTGGCGCCACGGCCGACGATTCCGGAAACAGACGGTCCAGAGCGCCCCAGCCGGTTTGCAACAGGATCAAACCAAGCGCCGCCAGCACGACCTTGCTGATGTCAAAAGCCGCCCGCGCAGCGCGAAGCAGGCGGAGCCAGCCGGGTCCGACCCGCGGACTGGTGATGATTTCGGTGCTTGCCGCCTCCGTGAGCATCGCTCGATTCCTCTTTGACGCGTTGGTTTGTCGCCCTCAGGGCACCACGCAGGTCAGAACGACGGCTTCGCCGTCGGGGATGATCTCGCAGGGACCAACCGCGGCCGGCAGCAGCAGAGTCTGGCCAAACGCGAGTCGCGCCCGCTGCCCCTCGTGCCGGACCTCCGCGCAGCCCTCCATTCCCATCAGGATGGTGAACCGGTCGGTTTGACCCAGGACGGCGGGCCGCGATAACCTCCAGCGCTCGAGTGCAAAGAAGGGGCATCGCGACAGCCCCTCGCGGATGTTGCCCTCGCCAGCCGGCTCGCGCGCGGGAATCAAAGGGTTGACCGGACCGCGGGTGAAATCGGTTGATTCCATTGCTTCAGTGATATGCAACTCGCGGGGCCGGCCGTCGGCTCCGACGCGTCCCCAGTCAAAAACCCGGAAGGTTGCATCGGACATTTGCTGGATCTCCGCCAGCAAGACCCCAGCGCCGATGGCGTGGACGGTTCCCGCCTCGATCATGATGCAATCGCCGGGTCGAGCAGGGAAACGATGCAGGAGTGGCTCGACCTGCCCATCCTCGATGGCCGCCTGGAATTGCTCGCGGGTGACGCCCGGCCTCAGCCCCGCGTAGATCAAGCTTTCCGGCTCGGCGTCCACGACCACCCAGGTCTCGGTCTTGCCGTTGTCACCGGCCAGGCGTTTTCCCTTTTCGTCGTCGGGATGGACCTGGACCGACAGGACCTCGCGGGCGTCGATGAACTTGACCAGCAGCGGGAACTGGCTCCGGCCCGAGAGGCCCGGCCCCAGCACTTCCCGGCCGCGATGGTGCACCAGGTCACGCAGGGTGGTCCCGGAGAGTTCTCCCTCGTTGACGACGCTCACGGCGTCGCGATAGTCCGATAGTTCCCAGCTCTCAGCGTAATCGTTGCCCTCGCCGATGGGCTTGTGCAGCACGGTTCCCAGCCGACGGCCCCCCCAGATGAGTCGCCGGAGGATCGGTTCGAACCGCAGGGGATAGAGCGAAACGGTAGGCATGGGTGGACTCCTCGCCCGGGAAGCGTGCCGGTCGCCCGACGCCTGCTCCCGGTAAACTCAATGCGTGGAGCCTGTTTTAACGCCATGTGTCGGCGGCTGTCCACTCCGGAATATCTTTCTTGTTCACGGAACGACGGTGACGACCGTCTTGCCAATGACCCTGCCGTGCTGGCTGCCACGGACGATGAGCACCTGGCGGCCGCGGTCAGAAAAAGGCCTAGCGCTCGCCGGTTGGAGCGCCAGGACAGGGGTGCGGCGGTGGCGCGATGATAAGTCGATCTTGAAAAAGCTGTGCGTTGATCCCGATTTCGTAGTTGCCGTTTTCCTCCCCTTGCGACGTGGGCACCGACACCGAATTTTCTCCAGGGTCTGCCGGCGGCCGCGTATTCGTCCCGGCGGCACCGGCGGTATACTACAGTGGGTGTTCGGGTTCCTTCCAGGAGTCGCAACGATGCCCCTGACTTTCGAGGCCATCTACGAGAACGGCGTGCTCAAGCCGGTCCAGCCGCTGCCGCTGAAGGAGCAGGAGCGGGTCCAGGTCACCGTGCACGCGGCGAGCCAGTGGGTCAGCGAAACGGCCGGGATGATCAAGTGGACCGGCGACCACGAGACGCTCCGGCGTCTGGCCGAAGATGTCGAGTTCGATCCGCAGGAGTATCCATGACGTTCGCCGACCTTGGCGCAGGAGAGGCAATCTTCCTGGATGCGAATCCATTCGTATACCACTTCGTCTCGGACCCGCTGTACGGCGCTGCTTGCAGTCAGCTCTTCCAGCGCGTCGAGAACCAGGAAATCCGGGGCCTTACTTCCACCCACGTCCTGACCGAGATGGCCCACCGGATCATGACCGTCGAAGCGATTGGCGCCTTCGCGTGGCCGGTGGCGGGGATCGCACGGCGGCTCCGACAGCATCCCACCCTGGTGCAGCAACTCGCGGGCTTCCACCAAGCGGTTGAGCGAGTCCTGCAAAGCCGCATCCAGGTGCTGACGATCCCGGTCCCACAGGTCGCGGCGGGGACGATGCTTAGCCGGCAGATCGGACTCCTCAGCAACGATGCCCTGATCGTGGCGGTGATGCAGGCGAATGGCCTGTCCAAGCTCGCCAGTTCCGATCAAGACTTCGACCGCATACCGTGGTTGGCGCGGTATGAGCCCGTCTGAGAGTGAGGACAACGGGTGAATTCCGGGGACACCCTGGAACCGCCATGGACATGGGGGATCAGTAAAAGGGACGCAGCTAGATCAGAAAAAAGGACGCAGCTAGAATCAATAACTAGCTGCGTCCCTGTTTCCTGCCTGAGCTGCGCGTGGCCTGGCGAAATTACTGTCGGGCGGGACGGTAAGCGTGGGAGAAGGACCGAAAGACTCTCGGAAAGCGCCTAGCTTCGACGGACTCCAACCGGCATCCAAAGCCGCATCACGGGCGAAGCGGGCGAACCGGAAGAAGGATTCGCGACACGAGGTTCTCTTGCGCCGGGAGTTATGGAAGCTAGGAGTCCGGTACCGTAAGTACGTCGCCAAGCTGCCTGGGAACCCGGATCTGGTATTCCGCGGGGCTCGAGTGGTCGTTTTCTGTGACGGCGATTTCTGGCACGGCAGGAACTGGGATCAACTGCGGGCCGCCCTTGGACGCCGCCACAACGCCGATTATTGGATTGCGATGACATACTCCCAGATATCGCGGTGCCCGCCCTTGCAGTTCCACTCGAGCTTCTGGAGGCTCGGCGGAAATCTTAGAATCTCTGGCAGCCAGCGGTCGATCCACTTCCGGTTGTTTGCGTAAATCTCGCGGTTCTGACGGATGAACTCAATTTTCCAGTCAGGGAATCTGTCTTGCGCAACTCGGGCATGGGAGGGAAGACCGAGCATGCGGCCGTCGGCGGGCAGATCGCGGAGCGCGGCTCCGTGACTGCCCTTGTACCAGCAGAGAGCGCGAGTCCCGGCCTTATATGGGGTCTTATCTCGGTAGGGGTACGTAGCGCCGAATTCCATCGACCAGATTGGGAACGTCGGCAGATGCACGTCTTTGGGATACCGGTCGATAAAGCGTTGCCAGACGTTTAGGCAGGCGATCACCTGGGGGGTGATCTGGCGTGCGTCGGGGGGATGCTTGTCGAGCGCGGATACGATGGACGTTTCGGTCTTGGGTGTCGGCTTGGGCCACTCGAACTCACCGAGGCCCGAACGGCAGCCGACAATGTACACCCGCTCACGGATCTGTGGGATGCCGAACTGGTGAGGCGAAAGGCGGTGATCGTCTACTTGGTAACCGACCGCCTCCAAGCTCTGGCGCATACCGACCCAGGTACGCTCCTTGTCATGCCGCAGCAGATTGGGAACGTTCTCAAGGATGAGGTACTCGGGCTTACGGGCGTCTAGGATCTCGACAACGTTATCGAACAAGGTTCCGTTCCGGAGGCATTGCAGGCCTTCCTGGTTGCCGGCTTTGGAAAATGGTTGGCAGGGAAAACCCGCGCAAAGGATGTCATGATCGGGGATCGCTTCAATGCCGACATCGCGGATGTCCCCCGCAGCTTGCAGACCGAAGTTTTTTTCGTACAATGCTTTAAGGTGTGGCTTGATCTCGCAGGCGAAGACGCACTTGTACCCTAGCCTGCGAAGCGCTACGTGAAATCCGCCGAGGCCCGCGAAAAGATCAACGAAGCGCATTCCGACGTTAACTCGCGAACGGGGTAACCGGGACAACGCTCCGTCTTCCGGCAGCTCATGACATCCACTATCTCAATCTACCGCGCGAGGAGTAAGTCTGCCAGTCCGTGGGCTTTAATTATCGGACGGAAGGGGCCAGCGCAACCCCGGGCGATACTCTGTTCGGCCTTGAACGAGGATTCCAACACTGCCTGTCCTCGCTCGGGGCGTGATCGCTTCCAGCCACGAGAGAACGATCAACAATCGGCCGGAAGCGAGTCGCGAGAAGAAACGGCTGCTTTTCGTAGCAATCTGACCCCGTGCGGGATGTTGAAGGAGGACGGCGGCCGGGTGCGCAAGGGGTCGGGGCCGCGGGTGATGGCCGTGCTGAGGAACTTGATCATCGACTTGTGCTCCTTCTCGGGCAAGACGAGCCTGGCGGCGGCGAACCGCCACGGACATGTGCCAACCCGAGAAGTCGGTGGAACTCGTGTCATCCCCAATCGGAGAATGAAACGGCCCTGCACTGCCATGCGTTCCCCCTGGCATCGTCCGGCGGTTTCATGGTAGGTTCGTTTCAGGAACGCCCACGCTTCTTCGGCCGTCCCGGTGAGGCCGATGAGCGGTGCCGCTGCAAGGGTTCCGGCCTCGGGACTGGCCGTCGCGACCCGCGTCTCCTCCTCGATTCGCCGTTGCCGGCGATCTTCCTCCGGCCCAGCTCGGTTGGTTCACTTCCATGCCCAGCGAACGAGATCTCTTCGCCGAAGAACAGACGATGGCCACGATGAGCTTCGGCGAGCACATCGAGGAACTGCGCGTCCGCCTGATCCTGGCCCTGGCTGGCCTGTTCGTGGGGGTGATCGTGGCGTTCATCCCTTTCCTGGACCTAGGATGGAGGGTCATGAAAAACATGGAAGCGCCGGCGGCCGACGCCCTGGAGCGTTTTTACCGGAATGAGTACGACAAGAAGGCCAAGCTGGCCGAAGACGCCAAGGAGAACTCGCCGCCCCTCGAGGCGGTGATACCAGCCGACTCATTCTTCAAGGCCCTCAAGGACATCGCGCCGAAGCTCGAGATCCCTCCGGTCGATGAGCTCAAGGGGAAGACCCTGAACTTCCCGCTCCAGTACAACCAGTCGGACTTGATCAAGGCGACCCAGAAATCGACGGTCATGATCGATAAGACGCTGATCTCGCTCGGGCCGCTGGAAACGATCACGATTTACTTCATGGTTTGCCTGGTGACTGGGCTGGTGCTGGTCAGCCCCTGGGTGTTCTACCAGGGCTGGGCGTTTGTCGCGGCGGGTCTCTATCGCCACGAGCGGCACTATGTGCAGAAGTATCTGCCGATCTCGATCGGCCTCTTTCTCACTGGGGTCATCCTCTGCTTCGGCTTCGTGTTGCCAATCACCCTCGGCTTTTTGCTCGAGTTCAACGTCTGGCTGGGAGTGGCCCCGACCTTGCGGTTGAGCGAGTGGATGAGCTTCGCGACGATCCTTCCCCTGGTGTTCGGCATTGCCTTCCAGACCCCGCTCATCATGCTCTTCCTGGAGCGGATCGGGGTCTTCACGGCCGCGGATTTCCGGGCCAAGCGGAAGATCTCGATCCTGATCATCACCGTCGCCGCGGCGGTCCTCACGCCCGGCCAGGACCCCTTCAGCATGACCCTCCTGGCCGTGCCGATGATCCTGCTCTACGAGCTGGGCATCCTCCTGGTCGGCCGCAACAAGAAGCGGGTCCTGGTTCAATTCCGGTCGTAGGCGAGACCGAGGGATGCTTGCGGTCGAAGATCCCAGGCCTTAACTTGAGTTTCGGGTGCGGGACTTCGCAACAAGACGTCTCGTCTTTTTCTGGTCAGCCACGCGGCCTCGAATGGGTCCGGCGAAGGACATGGAACACGTCACCATTGGATTGATCGGGCTGGGCACCGTGGGAACGGGCGTTGCCCGGATCTTGACCGAGCACGCCGACCGCATCGCCCGCCGGGCGGGTAAGCGGGTTCGCTGGAAGTGGGCGGTCGTCCGTGATCCCGCGAAGATCCGGGACGTCAAGCTCGACGGTGTTCGCGTCACTACCGACACCGCCCGGCTGATCGACGATCCGGAAGTCGAGATCGTGGTGGAGGCAATGGGCGGGATCGACCCGGCCTTGAATATCGTCCTCGACTGCCTGGCGGCCGGCAAGCATGTCGTGACGGCCAACAAGGCATTACTGGCCGAGCACGGCCCGCAGATCTTCGCGCAGGCCCGCGCCGCTGGGCGCGCCGTCGCGTTCGAGGCGAGTGTCGGCGGCGGCATTCCCATCATCCAGGCCCTGGGCGTGGCCCTCGCCGCCAACCAGGTGCAGAACCTTGCTGCGATCCTCAACGGCACTTGCAACTACATCCTCACGAAGATGATGCATGAGGGTTTGGCCTATGCCGACGCTCTCGCGCAGGCACAGGAGCTCGGGTACGCCGAGGCCGATCCCACCCTCGACGTGGACGGTACCGACACCGCACACAAGCTGGCCATACTCACCCAGCTCGCCTTCCAGGCCACCGTCAAGACCGGCGACATCCCGCGCCAGGGCATCGACCGGCTGCAACTGGCCGACCTGAAGTATGCCGGCGAGTTAGGCCACGCGGTCAAGCTGCTGGCCCTGGCCAAGTTCACCACCGCCGGCCTCGAGCTCCGCGTCGCTCCCACCCTGGTGAAGCGCGGCACCCCGCTGGCGGAAGTGCGCGGGCCGTACAACGCCATCCGGGTCGTCGGCGATGCCGTGGGCGACACCTTCTTTTACGGCCGGGGGGCCGGCATGATGCCCACGGCGTCGGCCGTGGTCGGCGACCTGATCGACGTGATGACCGGCCGGGCGATCCTGAGTTCGCTCGTGCTCGATCTCTGGGCCGAACCCGCGCACACGGTCGCGCGCACGCCCCCCCACCAGATCAAGAGCCACTACTACCTCCGGTTCACCATCGCCGACTCGCCCGGCGTGCTGGCCAAGTTGGCGCGGATTCTTGGCGAACATGGAATCAGCATCGCCAGCGTCATCCAGCACGACACCGGCGACGATGCCCCGGACAACAGTGCCGTGCCGCTGGTCATCATGACCCATCTGGCCGTCGAGGCCGAGATCCACGCCGCGCTGGGCGAGATCGACCAGCTCGACGTCGTCCGTCCGCCGAGTGTTTGCCTGGGAGTGGAGGACTGACGCAATGGCAGGTGCCACTGACGGACCAAGGCGAGATAGCCAGCGAATGTAGCAAGTGAGGCCATGATGTCTGCCAGGTATGTGATAGTGATTCCTGATGGTGCCGCCGACGAGCCACACGCTTCGCTGGGGGGGAAGACGCCACTGCAGGCGGCCAATCTGCCGGCGCTGGACGGTGTGGCGCGCGAGGGGATCGTGGGCCGTTCGCGCAACGTGCCCGACCGGTTCTTGCCGGCCAGCGACGTGGCCACCCTCAGCCTCTTCGGCTATGACCCCGAGCGTTACTACACGGGACGCGCCCCGCTCGAGGCGGCCGCCATGGGTGTGGTGTTGGGGCCCGAAGACTGGGCCGTCCGCTGTAACCTGATAACCATCGAAGACGGCCGGCTCGCCGACTTCACCGCGGGGCACATCACCAGCGAGGAGGGCCGGACGCTGATGGAGGCCCTCCACACCGCGCTGGGCCGGCCCGATGTCGAATTCCTGCCGGGCGTCAGCTATCGCAACCTGATGATCTACCGCGGCAGCCCGGGGGATGCCCGCTTCTCCGATCAGACCATCACCGACCCGCCGCACGACCATCCCGGCCAGCCCGCGGACGAACACTTGCCACGCGGGCCCGGCGCCGATCTGCTGCGCGAGTTGATGACCGCGGCAACTCCGGTCCTCGCCGGCCATCCTGTCAATCTCGACCGGATCCGCTCCGGCAAGGCGCTGGCCAATGCCATCTGGCTCTGGGGCCAGGGCAAGGCGCCCAGCGTGCCGAAGTTCGCCGAGCTACACGGGCTGAAGGGGGCGATCATCTCGGCTGTGGACCTGGTGCGCGGCGTGGGCGTGCTGGCTGGCTGGACCCGGATCGACGTCCCCGGTGCCACGGGGTATCTCGACACGGATTACGCGGCCAAGGGCCTTCATGCCATCAAGGCACTCGCCGATCACGACATCGTCTGCGTCCACGTCGAGGCGCCCGACGAGGCCAGCCACGAGGGCCGGGCCGACGCCAAGGTCGAGGCCATCGAGCGGATCGACCGTGACATCGTCGCTCCCGTTCTCCAGGCGCTCCGGCAATACGAACAGTGGCGAATCCTGATCTCTCCCGATCACTCGACCCTGCTGAGAACCCGCGCTCACGACCGTGCGCCCGTCGCCTGGACCATGGCCGGAACGGGGCTTCCCGCCTCCGGCCTGACCTATGATGAGATCGCGGCCGGAAACGGAGGCGGGCCGTTTCTCGAACAGGGCTTCCGGCTCATGGATCGGTTCCTCGACCCGGGCTGGAAGGGACAGCGCGAGTGACACCTTGCTGTTCACCAGGCTCAGATTCCCATCCACGGCCCGGTGACGAAGTCGCCTTCAAAGACGGTGGCGAGGACAGGCTCGTCGGATTCGAGGACAAGGCAATGGGGATCGGCTGAGGAACGGTCGGGGAGCGGGATGATGGCGAGATCGGCGGCCTTGCCAGGGCGGAGGCTGCCGGTCGCGGTCTCGGCGCGAAGGGCCCAGGCGCCGAAGAGGGTGGCCATGGTCAGGAGCAGCTCGCCGGAAAGCGACGGGTCGCGATGATGAAGAAAGCGAATCTCGTCGAGGATGCTCAGGCTCGGGCTCGATGCCAGGCTGTCGGTACCCAGGCAGACCACGACCCCCTTCTCGAGCATGGCCCGGTACGGATGAGGTGCGTGGCCGAACCGGGCGTGGGTGCGGGGGCAGAAGGCGACCGCGACGCGGTGGTCGTTCGGGGCAGCTTCGGGACGGAGTTGCCAGAACTCGGAAGGGTCGAAGTAGGTGCCGTGGGCGATCACCCAGTCGGCGTCGCGGAGCTCGCCGCGGCGGACGTAGTCCGCCGGACGTGGGCCGAGCGGCTCCCAGTCCTCGTCCCAGGCGTCCATGTCTTCCAGGAATTGACGCAGCGGGCCGTCGCGGTGTTCCAGCAGACGGAGCTCCTCGGGCATCTCGGCAAGGTGGGTCGAGAGCGGCAGCCGGCTGCCCGCCGCCTTGTGGTAGAGCCACTCGGATGTGCTGTACGGGGCGTGCGGGCTCAGGCCTGGCCGGGCGCACGCGGCGACCTGCGTTTCGGGACGGATGGTTGCCAGCCAGTTCCACGCGGCATCGCTGGTTTGCAGCCCCCGGTATCGCTTCAGGCCGATCAGCTCGGCGAAGACGACGGCGCGAAGCGACGCGCCCGCCACCTGCTCCCAGCTCAAGCCTGCGGTCGTGGTATCAGCAAGAAGCGTCGTCCCGGCCTCGATGCTGGCTTTGAGGTTGTGGCCGACAGATTCCTTGAGCGTTTGATTCGACCCCTTGCGCCGTTGATCGACGACCCTGCGCAACCAGGCGACCTCGTCCTCCGAGCCGGTGCGACTGGCTCGCTCCAGGTTGCCTTGCGTTTTCTGGCTGTCGAGGCTTGCCAGCTCGAGGTGGGTGTGTGCGTTCACAAAGCCGGGGACGATGGCCACGTTACCCAGATCGAGATCGCCTGGCCGATCGCTGGCCGGACCCACCCAGCCGATCCGGCCCTGCTGGATGCAAACCACGCCGTCCTCGATGGGCGGGTTCTCCACCGGGAAAACGTACCGCGCCTGGAGGGTCAGCGTGTCTCGTCTCATCGCTCGTGTCCTGTGGCCGCCGCCCTGCAAACGACGCGCGACCTGATCGTCCGCGTTCGACGCGATGGAGAGAACGCCAAAGCCGGGATCTGCAAGGATGGTTCCGGTTCGACCTGATCCCCTTAGAAGACCGGCGCGACTCCGTGAGTTTCCGCCGTTCGATCGGGACGATCCAGCTTCCAAAGGTACAGGAAAAGGACTGTGGAGACCAGCAAACTCATCGCGATCCAGAACCCATGATAAAGACCTTCCTCCGGATTGCGATAGAGCCAAGAGGCCAGGCCCGCGGCCTCCAGCCCGTGGACCCAGTGGCCTTGGGTGACGGCCAGGGCGTTGTTCAAGAAATGAAAGAGAATTCCCGGCAAGAGGCTATGGCTGCGGACCGCCAGCAATCCCAGCACGATGCCGAGCAAGGTCGCATTGAAAAGTTGCTGGAACAGGCTCAGGAGCACATGGAGGAACCCGAACATGAGCGCCGAGAGGAAAATTGCCGACCGCGTCCGACGCCGGTATTCCAGCCCGGAGAGAATGAATCCGCGGAAGGCAAGCTCTTCGCAGATGGCGGGTAGGAGCGCGAAGACGCCCACACTGACCCACAGGCTGGGAGATTCGGACATGATCTGGCTCAGCGACTGCTTGATGATGGAGGAGATCGGAAACCACTGCTCGACGAGATGACCGAGCTGGTTGACCAGGGGATTGAGTGCCACGGGGAAAGCGATCGCCAGCAGGAAATAACGTGGTGCCGGCCAGTTTAGCCGCAAGGTCCGGCGGGGCGAGGAGGTCAGCATCATCGCCATGATCAAGGGGGGAAGGAGGATCAGAAACTGTCCGGCCGCCACCGCGGCCAGGTTCGCCCCGATCCCTTGAATTGCCATGTACTCCATCAGGAACCACGAGGCCGACAGGATCAGCGAAAAGCAGAGCACGGCCTGTCCGCCGGTGGGCATTGGCTGGCGGTCGCGGACCAGATGCTTCAGCCAGACCCCGACGTTGAAACGCTCGGCCTCCCGGAAGAGCACTTCCTCACGCTGAAACTGGTCGATGGCCCACCGCAGCGCCATCCAGGCGTAAACGACCGTCGGCACCATCACGGGCAGGAAGAACCGTCCGCCAGTGGCATAGTCTCCCATGATCAGGGCGCGCAGCAGCAGGGCGACCCCTGTGATTGGAACCAGGCTGTAGAACAGGTTGAGCTTGGTCTCGGGAATCAGCGTCAGGAAGATCAGGGGAAGGCAAACCAGGTAAAGCGGCGTCATGTAGTACTGACCCTCCTTCATGCTCCGCGCCAGTACGGCCAGGGCAACGCAGACTGCGCTGAAGAAGGCTGCCAACGGGATCAAGAGGAGAACCATCCAGAGAGCCGACTGGAGCGTCGGTGGGGCGAGGCCGGCCACCGCCGCGGCGCGCTGGCTTGGCTCCATGGCCAGGCTCGCCCCGTTCCGGGCCAGGACGATGCCGGTCAAACCCATGCTGAAGAGATTCAAGACGGCGGTCATGACGCTGGCGAGCATGACGGTCAGGAATTTACCCAGTACGATCTCGGCGCGGGTCGCCGGGCTGATCAGGAGGGTCTCCATCGTCCCCCGTTCCTTCTCGCCGGCGCAAAGATCCACCGCCGGGTAGAACGCGCCCGTCAGCGACATCATGACCAGGAGGAATGGGAAGATGAGGCTCCAGGTGTTGCCTTGGACCTCCTGAACGGTCGCCACGTCATGACCCCTGACCTGAATTGGCTGGGCATAACCCCGGGGCAGGTTGTCCTTTTTCGTCCGCGCGTCCACGATTCCGCGCTTCCAGCGATCGAGCAGCTCACGCAGCCGGAAATAGGTGTTCTGGCTAGGCTCGTCCACACTCCGAAAAAGGATCGGAATTTCGACGTCGTTTTTCTCGCGAAACTGACGGGGAAGATCAGGCGGGATGACCATGACCGCAGAGGCCGTGCCGTTACGGATGGCCTGCGCGCGCCGCTCGGGGCTTCCCCAGGATCCCTGCTCCGACTCGGGTTGCACCAGTAGCGGGATCGTATCGTCAAGCGGATCGAGGAGCCGTGAATTGAATCCATCCCCCCCGGGGCTCAACAGCGGCTCCTCGATGGGAAGATACTCGGCTCCCACCACCACGACGATCCGGGGCTTGTTCTCTCGCGCGGCGGTTGCCTGGATGATGCCATATCCCAGGATCGGGTAGAGCAAGATCGGAAAGACGAGGATCATGAACAACGTACGCCGGTCGCGGACCTGGTCGAGAACCTCGCGGCGGAAAATCACGAACAGGTTCGACCAGCTCATGAGTCGGTCTCGTCTTCAGTGGGGAGCGAAGGTAGATCAGGTTGATCAGGAGAGCGGATTTTCCTGGCGCCCGCGGGGCGGTCCGAAGCCGGCTCCGCCATCGCGGTCTCCTGGTCGGCTCGATCGACCAGATGGAAGAATAGCTCTTCCAGATCGGGCTGGTCAAACCGTTTCAGCAGCTCGTGGGGCTCCCCGGCAACCTGGAGCTCTCCCTGGTGGATGATCGCCACCCGCTGGCAGAGTTTCTGAACCTCGTGCATCGCGTGCGTGGAGAAGAGGATTGTCTTGCCCATGTCGCGGAGCTCGAGAATCTTCTGCAAGACCACACGCTGGACCAGGACATCCAGTCCCGAGGTCGGCTCGTCGAAGATCAAGACCGGCGGGTCGTGGACGATCGTCCGCGCGATCGATACCTTCTGCTTCATCCCGGTAGACATCTTCGAACCCAGGGTCTCGCGGAAATCGTTCATCTTGAGCCAGTCGAAGATGATCTCCATTCGTTCCCGAAGCCGCTCTGGGTGTAATCCGTACAGCCGGCCGAAGTACTCGACCAGCTCCCAGGCGGACATCCGGTCGTAGATCCCCGTACTGGCCGACATGTAGCCAATGCTCGAGCGCACGGCCTGAGGTTCGGCGACCACGTCATGACCGGCCACGATCGCGTGGCCGGCGGTCGGCTTGAGCACGGTGCTGAGGATCCGCAGCGTGGTGGTCTTGCCCGCGCCGTTGGGTCCCAGCAGCCCGAAGATTTCTCCCGGCCGGCAGTCGAAAGAGACGTCGCGAACGGCGAAGACCCAGCCACGCTGATAATCAAGAAAGGATTTGCACAGCCGTTCAACGTGTATCACGCGGTTGCTCGAATGTGTGTTGGTCCATTGCGACCCGCCCGATCGTCATCGATACGAGGCACTCCGGCGCACAGACTCCGGGGACCATGCGATGGCATTGACCTCATCAGGTCATCAGCCGGCTGCCTCGGCAAGCTCGGGCTCGGCGACGATATCGATGTACTCGTAATATACGTTGCGTTGCCGTGGAATGTAGCCGGCCTCGCTGATGGACCGCTTGATCTGGTCAAGCGTCAGGTGATGCACGGTGCCCGCCGAGGAGACGACGTTCTCCTCGATCATCAAGCTTCCCATGTCGTTGGCGCCGAAGTACAGGCCAAGCTGGCCAATCTTGGCGCCCTGGGTCACCCACGAGGACTGGATGTTCGGCACGTTGTCGAGGTAGAGCCGCGAGATCGCCTGGGTTTTGAGGTACTCGAAGGCCCCCGCCGGGGGCACGTCGGCCATGTCGGTGTGGTCAGGCTGGAACGTCCAGGCGATGAAGGCCGTGAAGCCCCCGGTCTGATCCTGAAGCTGGCGAACTCGCTCGAAGTGCTCGATCCGCTCGGCCACGGTCTCGACATGGCCGAACATCATGGTCGCGGTCGATCGACCGCCCAGCTCATGCCAGACCCTGTGAACCTCCAGCCAGTTATCGGTCAGCACCTTGCCCCGCGTGATTGCCTTGCGGACGCGATCGACCAGGATCTCGGCGCCTCCACCGGGAAGGCTTCCTAGCCCCGCCTCTTTGAGCCGCTCGAGCACAGTCCGCAGCGGAAGTTTTGAGACCTTGGTGAAGTGGTAAATCTCAGGGGCGCTGAAGCCGTGGACGTTGACCCCGGGAAAATGGTCCTTGATGTCGCGGAGCAGCTCCTCGTACCACTCCAGAGTCAGATGCGGATGCAGTCCGCCTTGCATGAGGATCTGGTCCCCGCCCAGCGCCACGGTCTCGCCGATCTTTTCGAGCAGGACGTCCAGGTCGAGCACGTAGGCATCGGTATCATTCACCTTCCGGTAGAAAGCGCAGAAATCGCAGACGGCGGTGCAGACGTTGGTGTAGTTGATGTTGCGGTCGATGTTGTACGTGCGGTAAGGCTCGGGATGGAGCCGCTGGCAGACGGCCTGGGCCGCGCGGCCAAGGTCCAGCAGGCTCGCCTGTTGAAACAGCGTGACGCCTTCCTCGAAGGTCAGGCGGCGGCCGCTAACGGCGCGCTGCAAGATCGCGGGGACGGTGGAAGACAAGGTTCACTCCTTCCGGGACCAGCTCGAGGCAGGCGGCCATCTGGGCAAATCGCCTCAACCCGGCCAGCTCCGGCTCACCGAGCTCGTACGACAGAATTTGCGTTAAATAATCGTAGCACGTGGAGAAGTCGAGTCCTAGCCGGGGTCCATGGACCCTGGCCAGTTCGTCGGCATGCGCCAGACCTTCGTCACGACTGCGAGCCAGGGCACTGGGCAGGTCACCCAGAGCGACTCCTCTTCTGGTGACCCAGAGTGCGAACACGAAGGGCAAGCCGGTCATCCCCTGCCAGCCTTCCGCCAGGTCGACCACCTGGCAGAACGGCTCATGCGGCACTTTCATCGCTCGGTCGCCGATCACGAGCACCGCGTCGGCCGTGCTCTCGAGCACGGGCACTCCTAGCGGCAGTGATTCGATCCGCCCAGGACGAACACCGTGGCAGGTATCCAGCCAGACCAGGGAAAGTGCCTGGCTCGAACGCGATCCTTCATCCAGCGCCAGCCTGTCGATTCGGTGGAAAGGAACTCTGCTGAACAGCTTGACGCTCCGGACCGGGCCCCTCGCCGCGATCGAAAACCCCGCCAGGATCTCGTAGCCGTGACGGGCGCCTCGGAAGTACTCGATCGACGGTATCAAGGCGACCTCCAGCGTACCGGCCGCCAGTCGTTCGGCCAGACGACTGGGTACTTCCATGCTCAACTGGATGTTGGGAGCAAAGTCACAAAGCCTGTAATACAAGGGTTTTGCATTGAGATAGCTGACGGCTCCTACGCGGATCAGACTGGACATCGACACCCTCCGGTTACGGCTGGTCGCGACGAGGCTGGTCAGTCGCAACTGGGTCGCCACGGATGAATCCGATCTCCGTGCCGGACATTCAGAATCTTTTGAAATTGTAGACACAAGCGCCGGGTTCGCAAGGCCGACCGCGCGGGTGTACCAGAAGGTTCCCGCGACGGGCAACCACGAGCCCGTGCAGCATCCGTCTGTGCTCTTGCCCACTCATGGGTTTGTCGCGGTCAGAATGCTCTTCAGATCGTCTGGCTTGAGATCGAAGATCCGGCCGAAGCCGGTCACCAGACGCGCGGAGTGAGGTTGAATCCTGACCAGCAGGAAGTCACCGAGCTGGAAATTGAGAGCGGCGGTGGGGAACTTGCTCAGGTACGAGGCTCTGGCAGCGTCGTACTCAGGGTCGCCGGCCGGCAAGGGCTTGGCGTCGCCTTGGATGGAGAGCCGGGCGAGGGTAAGAGGGTTCCGCGAGTCTCGATCGGGTTCCGCGATCATCAATCCCACCCGTCCCGACTCGAGCAGTCCTTGCGTGTGCTGAGCCAGCCGGCTCACGTGGATGTGAATCGCGGACAGGTCGGCGGCGGCCGAGAAAAGGACCAGGGAGACAAGGGGAGCCCCATGAAACAGTGTCCCCAGCGCGGCGATTCGTTCGTCTCGGACAAGTCGTGCAAGTGATTGCTGGGATTGGCTGTCCATGGAGAAACCTGGAAGATGGAGGAAGACTCTCCTTTTGGGATTCGCACTCATACGTCGTTCAGTGCTGATCGCTTCATGGTATTAGGGTTTTGATTTTCAGCAAGCCCATCCGGTGACCGCCTACCTGGAAAGTTGCCCAAGAGCGTTCGGAAAACCTGCAGTGGGGGACAGGCAACGCCAAGGGCCCGAACTTTTGTCGGAATCCCCCGAGGCGATCTGTTGTCAATAATTCCTATCTTGACGCCACCGACAAAATTGAACATCGGTCCACATTCATCGGATGAAGCTAATGGGTAAATCGACGGGCTTGGCTCCGTAAAGCCATTAGGGACAGAGAGTTGTAGTCGATATCCCGCATTTTCCCTGTTCGACCAAGATTACCACTCGGCACTTTTGTCGGTGACATCTTTCTTAACACAAATTCACTTGCATTTCTCTCGCCCAAGCACGTACCACAGGACCTCGAGGACCTCGGGAGGACCTCGCGCGAGGACCTCGGGGTCGGGAGGACCTCGGAGGACCTCGGTCTGACCCCGCCAAGCCGGGGGCTTATTTCCGGCGCATGAACAGCCGACTGGGGTTCTGTCAAGCGACACCAAAATTGGGTTCTCCCGCACTTTCGATGAAGTCGGCCGATTTCCGGCCTGGAACGACCGAGAAAGAGCAGGTAGAAATCTGGCTCCGCGGCCGTTGCATCGCCCAGCATGTGCGGTGCTACGAACCCCACACGTGGGTCCGCAACCCGGCCCACTTTCGAGGGGCTGTTTCGGTCCGACGCGACCGTCCCGACCCCGTCCACTTCGGTGGGGCTCCCTTCTTGTCCCCTGGGCCGGCCGCTTTCCGTCTCCGCCGAGCTGGTGGAAGGAGGTCGGCCATGAGCACGATGAACGAGCCCCAGGAGGAGCGGGTCTTCCTGGCGCTGAAGCGGCTCCAGTTGACTCACCTGCGTGACACACTCGCCGCGGTGTTGTCCCCAGCGGCCAAGGAGCAATGGACCTATCTGGAGTTCCTCGCTCAAATCCTGGGGCGTGCGGTGGACGCCAAGCAGGGCAAGCGGGTCCGGATGGGGATGCCGATCGCCCACTGCCCTT
>JAFAHT010000519.1 GCA_019237095.1 Planctomycetaceae bacterium | reverse complement strand
GATCTTTCGGATGAAGCATCACGGGCCTACCGACCTGATATCGCGGTTCTCCGCGAGGATCACGGCCCGACGGCGTCGGACCGTGGGCCTTGGCGACCTTGGAACCGGTCACGGTTCCCCTGGCGTTCGATGATCTCGACGAGATTCGTGAGCGGTGGATCGAGATCAAGAGACTCCCCGATCGGTCCTTGGTGACGGTCATCGAGATTCTCTCCCCGACGAACAAAACCGGTTCCGGCCGGATCGAATACCTCGAGAAACGGAAGCAGTGGATCAGACAGCCGGTGAACGTGGTCGAGATCGACCTATTGTTAGGCGGCCACCGTTTGCCGATGCGCGGTCTCTTGCCCACCGGTGACTATTACGCGTTCGTGTCGCGATCCAATCGCCGACCGAATTGCGATGTCTACGCCTGGTCGATTCGGCGAGAGCTGCCGGCCATTCCGATCCCGCTGTCGATTCCCGATCCTGATGTGCTCCTGGATCTGAGAGCGGTCTTTGCCCAGACCTACGACGGTGCACCTTACGGTGAGTCGATCAATTACTCGGCCCCGCTTGACTTGCCTCTGGCATCTGAGGACCGGGCCTGGGCGGAGCAGCAAGCCCGAGCGGGGGCGATGGAGCCACGGGCCGGAACGTGAACGGCGGGCGTGAGTGCCTGGCCAAGGCTTTTTCTGTCATACTCCAAGGACGGGCGTCCCGGGACGGTGTTACATAGCACGGTCCCGCTCGCGAAGCAACCAGGCGAGGCGTCACGACGGGGGAAAGACGCCTTCCTCGATCAGTTCCCGCCGGAACCCAACACGATGATCGAGATTGATCTTCAGGACGCGCACGGTAGCACGACCCTGCGGCGTTAGCCCCACCAGCACCGGCCCATCCCAGCGGAAATGACGCGACCACTTATGGCGGCGGGGATTGAACAGCGGAACGATTTTTTCGGTCTTGGGATCGATGCCGGCGATATTCGGCCCTTTGTGGCGGTTGCATGCGAAGCAGCATAAGCAAAGGTTGCTTACTTTTGTTGTACCATCATGATTTTCCGCGATGATATGATCGATCTCGAAGGGCAGGCGATCGCGTTCCTGGGGAACCTGGCAGTATTCGCAGCGATGACCGGCTCGCTGCCATACCAATTCTTGCAGCGAGCGTTCCATCGTGCTCAATGCGCCCGGGGCTTCTTCCCATCGACACGACGGTTCTTGAGCGATCGGCGAGCCTTTGACTGCATGATGTTCAGCAGGTGGCCGACCAGCTCGTATTTGCCCGCTTCGACGTCCTCTTCGGCGGTCAGTGTTCCCGCACGGGCCTTGGCCGATAACTGCCGCATCCGATCCTTGTCAGCCTGGTCGAAGTCCAGAGTCAGAATATCCTGTGCGGCCTCGGGCGAAAACGTGGGCGCACCCGGCCGCAGGATTCGGTTCAGGATTGACACCTCGCTGTTGCCTGCGTTGCTAAGGTGCATGAATAGTCTCTTTCTTGTGATGATTGCTTGGGTGTAATGTTAGTAACGCTCATCGGAGGAGCGTTCGCAGAAGCGATCCGAAAGAGGCTGGCTCCGCAGGCCGATTCCATCCTCGATCACGCTCTAACCCTGTCTCATATCTTATATTAACTTGCGCCGAAAACTAAGCTCGACAAACTTCTGCCGGAACCGTAAAACTCCGCGTTTCTCTACTTTTCTCTACCGGACGCCCGTCCAGTACCGGTGAAGGGAGACATTGGGGGAAGCAGGCCAGCCCCCGCACACGATCAGGGCGACCGACCGACCACGGCTCGCGATGTTCTCTCACGCACTCTGGAAGCATGCATCCCTCCGCTTCCTCGCGCTCGCCATGCGCCACTATTCCCCTCGAGACTGCCGCGCGGCCTTCTCGGCAATCCCACCGATCCCCGACCGACGTCCTAGCTCGGCCTCGACGTCATCCCAGTGAAGGTCACGGTATCCGAGCAGGACCATGGCGTGAAAGACAAGATCGGCCACTTCCTTGACGAGGTGCTCGCATCCAGGGTCGCCGGGTTCGTGGCCAGCCTCCACAACTTCGGCGGCTTCCTCGATGACCTTCTCGCCAATCCGGGAGACGCCGCCTTTCATCAGGCTGGCGACATAGGACTTCTCCGCCTGAGGATTGCGCTTGCGATCGAGGATCACGGACATCAAGTCCGACATGATCGAGGATTTCGTCATGGCAGCTACACCTTCTGGGTCAATTCACCATCCGGCAGCGGCCGGTAGAGACCGGGACACTGGGGACCGATTGTTTTACAATAGAATAATCGTGCTGCCCTCGGCATGGGAACATCCTTGATTTGCACTACCTCCCTGGTTCGAGAGCGAATGCTCCATGCAGCCCGGCGAGATCGAATACGAGTTCGGCGTGCCGATCCCCGGGCTGATCCTGCCCGAGGCCAACTGGGCGCGGACGGGGGTCAAGCGGCTGCCCGAGCCGGGTCCGCTCGACTGGACATCGTTCTTCGGCCGCGAGGCGCCGGTCGTTCTTGACCTTGGTTGCGGCAACGGGCGGTTCACTCTCGGCAGTGCGCTTGCCCGGCCTGATTACAACCACTGCGCAATCGACGAATTGCCCATGGTCATCCGCTACGCCACACGCAGAGCCAACCAGCGTGGGCTTCACAATGTCCGGTTCGTTGTCAAGGACGCCCGAACTTTCGTTGCCTCCCACATCGCCGAGGCCTCTGTCGCCGAGGTCCACCTCTACCATCCCCAACCCTATCACAACCCCCGCCAGACTCATCGCCGGGTCATCACGCCGCGATTCCTGGCCGACGTCCACCGGGCTCTTCTGCCCTCGGGTCTTCTGGTGATCCAGACCGACAATCCCGATTACTGGAGTTACATGGTCCGGGTGATTCCTCACTTCTTCGAGTTGCGCGAGCAAGACGGGCCCTGGCCCGACGCTCCCGAAGGCCGCACCCGGCGCGAGATCATCGCCCGCCAGCGCGGCCTGCGCATCTTCCGCGCCCTGGGCAAGCGCCACGACGATCTCGACCGCCCGGCTGCCCTCGCCCTGGCCGGATCGCTCCCCGAGCCCCGCTTCCGCAGCCGGGGTCCCTGGTGCGAGCTTGACCGCTGGGAAGAGAGCCACCGCTGACCAACGATGCCGGGTCCGCTGTTCAGTCCAGCCCGGGCAGCAGGCCGGTCCGTCTGGCGGACCCTGAAGGGTTTCCGATTCGTTCGGCTCGGTGATCGTCGCTAGACCGTTGATGGTCCGCCGAAGATGCGCGCTCCTGCGATCAGGGCAACCACGAAGAGAACGGCGAAGATCAGCGCGAAGAACTTCGCGAAATTGGCGGAGACGTCGCTCAGCCCGTAAAAACCCAGGCCTGCGGCGATCAACGCGATGACTGCAAACACGATGGCCAGCCGCAATATGGTGATGATTCCTCCCAAGAATACGTTCGTCAACTCAAGAAAAAAGGCCGGCGCTCGCCCCCCGGATCAAGTGCCCCCGATCCCCAGCGGCGAGCCCGACCACGACGTGTTGATGACTCTCGCTACGAATTCCGCTCGTTCAGAAATAACGGCGGTGTGACGATGAACCCCCAAAGCTCCCGCCCATGAGCACACCGGTAAGCACACCGATGCCGAAGGCGAGGCCGATCCACGGCACCGGATTGCGGCCGACGACGTCGCGAGCCGACACGTAACCCTCGCGAGCACGTTCGGAAATGTCGCCGTAATGGTCTCGCAGCCGGTGCGAAACCTCCTGGGCGTAGGAGCCGACAGACTCCACCGCGCTTGAGACAGCGGAGCTGCTCTGGGACGTCAGTTGGTCCAGGTATTTCTCGATCGCCTCACGGGTCTCCCCAGTCCGCTGCTGGATCCGGCCCACGAGCTGATCAATATTGCCGCCGGACCACTTCAGATCGTCCTCGCTCAGTTCTCCCCACCTCTTCATCACTTCGCCCTTCAACTGATTCCAGTGGCCCTGTAGCCCCTGAACGTTGATCGCCATCGTCGCAGCCTCCTCAGCGTTAGTCCATTGCGAGCCAACCCGGCTCGCCAGTCCTCCAAGGCGCCCTGCTGCTCAAACCGATTGAGCACGCCTTTCCAGGGTTGAATATATCTACTCTGCGATCATCCCCGACCAGCCCCAGGACTCCCGGCCTCTTTTGGTTGAGATTCTCCCGGTCCTTCCCGGGCCGATGAACGCCAGTGGAACGAGCTTATGAAAATGCAACCCTTGTGCCAGTCAGCCGGATTTCGCCGATGAGGAATGCCTGCATCGTCAGAACGCACGAGGGACCCGCCAGCCATAAGTTAATGTTGCGAGAGCGCTCTCGTGTCGACGGATCGGCTTTCCTTCTGTTCCTCAACGAGTTTGCATCAAAGAAAGGGACAACGAGAAGAATGGATGTCTGTGGGAAAGCATGCTCTCACGGGAATGTCCCGGCCGCCTATAATCGTTGTGGGACAGCAGTTTGTTGGGACCAGGATCGCGCGACGGCCTGCGCCACCCTGAGAACGCGCAGCGCAAGCAAATGCAATCAGGTCGCATCCCGCTCCGGCTCTTCTTCCTCGGGACTGACGAGCGAGTTGACCCAGGCGTCGAGCTCCCCGGGGACGATATCCTCCGCCGGGTGCGACGCGGGGATGACGGTCGATCGTGGACTGGAGAGGAAGCGGGAAAGCTGGAAGACCCAGCGGCCCATGGAGATCAAGAACATCACGCCCAAGACCACAAGGCTCCAGTAGAGCAGGCGGTTCGATTCCGCCGCCGGGGCGGCCCCGCCAGGGGGAGCGGCGTGCGGCTCCCAGCCGAGCTGGCCGACCAGGACGGGCGCGCCGCGAGCGACGTCACCGGCCTGGTACTTCATGATCTTGAGGAAGTAGCCGTTGAAGACGACGCGCTCGGACACGTCGGCTCCCAGGGGAAAGCCCTCGGGAGCCTCCTCGAAGACGCAACTGTAAGGAAACTTGGGGACGTCCGGAGTGACGATCCAGGCCTCGTAGAGCCAGCCCGTCTTGCTCAGCTTAGACTCGAAACGGAGCACGCGCCTGGCCGTTCCCAGCAGGTGAATGGGCACGCCACGGTAGAGCTCGGGACGTTCCCACAGATGAGTCAGCAGGATGTCCCGCCGGCTCTGCGCGGCGAGCTCGACCGGCGTCAGCTTGCGCGCCTTGGCGAGCAAGTAGGCGTAGGCGGCATTATCGCGGAACGACATCGGGGTGCGATCGGTGACCGTCTCGAACTCGTCCGCGCGGTCGTGAACGACGGGCTCGGGCTTAGGCTCTGCCCTGGCAACAGGCTCGGCGGGCTGCAGACGCTGGTTGGCGAATCGCCAGACCAGGCCCCAGCCCACGACCATCACGGTCCCCAGCATCAACAGGCGAGGTAGCTCGGATCCGCGGAAAAGCCGGCGGCTGGGGCTCGGTTCCACTCCGTCATTCTCCCTCGTCGGGACGCAGCTCCACGAAGCTGAGCTTGGGATCTTTCCTGGCCTTGACGAACGCGTTGGAGAACGCGTTGATGACGGTCATCAGCTCCGCGTAACGGAGCTTGGGATCGACCTTGATCAAGGTCTGGTCGAACGGCAGGTCAGGGTCCTGCAAGTACTTGCCCAGGGCCTCCTCGAGGGCCTTGGGGTCGTTGGGCACCTCGTTCTGCTCGACGACGATTCGTGCCAGGCTGCCGCCGTCGCCGGCCTTCAAGATGGTGGGCAAGGTACGCAAGGCCACCGGCAGCTCATTGGAAGGGGCAGCCTGATTCGCCGCCGGTGCCGCCGCCATCGCCGTCGCGGGCTGCGGGGGCAGCAGGGTCATCACGAACTGCCCCTCCTGCGGCGCCGGGTGATAGGTCAAGACGAAGAACGTCAAGAGCTGGAACGCCATGTCCAGCATCGGCGCGATCGGCACGTTGGGCCCTTCGACTTTCTGTTTCCTCTTCTGCCGCCGCACGCCTATGTCTCCAGAGTTGCAAGCAGCCCAGTGCGATGCGTCATCGAAGACTCGACGCACCCTGCCTGATGACTATTCCCTATGTACTCGTCATCGCCTTGAGGGCGAACTTGCGGAACCCTTGGGTCTGGCACGCGTTGATCAGGGTCATCACCGAGGAGAAAGTGGAATCCTTGTCTGCCCGGAAGACGATGGTTGTGGGCAGGCCGCTGGCTGGATCGACTTTTTGACCGGCCGCCTTGAGGTTGAGCTTGACCAGGTCGGCTTGGTGCTTGATGGTCTGGAGGGCTTCGTTCAACGGCTGCACCTGGCCGCCGACCAGCAGGTGTCCTTCGCGGTCGACGTTCAAGACGATGCGGTCCTCGGAGACGCGCTGGGTGTCCTCGACCGGCCGAGCCGAGCCCGCGACCGGCAGATGCACCCGCTGGTCATAGTTATCCGCGGTGAAGTTGACCACCAGCATGAAGAACGTGATCAACTGGAAGACGACGTCGAGCAAGGGGGTCAGGTTGGGCTCGGCCCGCACTTCCCCGGTGACTGATCCGGCCATTGATCGCTACTCCTCTGGCGGACGGTCGCTCACGCCGACTTGGACGTCTTGGCGGCCGCGACCAGCGAGCTGATGGTCCGATCGGCGACCCTGGTTGCTTCCATTGTCATCTGGGAGATGCGGTTGCGGAAGAAGGCGAAGAAGAAGATCGCCGGCACGGACAGGGTGATTCCCTCCAGCGTGATGAACAAGGCGGTCGAGATGCCCTCGGCCACCTTCTCGGGACGCGGCTGCTCACCACCGGCGGTGGCGATCGTCTGGAAGCTCATGATCATGCCCCAGACGGTGCCAACCAGGCCGATCATCGGGCCCAGCGTGCCGATCGTCGCCAGGTAGCTGATCTTCATTTCCAGACCGGTGACGATCTCGTCGGTCATCGCCATCATGGCTTCCTTGGCCTCGGCCCGCCCGTTGGGCAGGTTGGCGATACCCGTGCGAACCAGCCGGGCCAGGAACGAGTCGCTATCCTTGCAAACGTCGTACGCTTCCTGAAACTTCTTGTCGCGGATTGCGGCTTCGAGCTTCTCCACCAGCGGGGCGGGGACGGCCTCGCTGGCCCGGAACTCCATGAACAGGCGAATCACCACGGCCGTGAAATAGACCGAAAGGCAGAGCAGGATCAGACCGATCGGGCCGGAAGCGCGGATTGCCCACTGGAGCATATTCTCGCGGGCCGGCGGCTTGGACCCATCATCGCCGCTGGGTGTCGACGCCTGCGATGTCTTGGGAGCCGGTGCCGCCTCGGCGGGGGCGGCTTCGTCGGTCTTGGCGGCCGCTGGCTCTTCCTTCTTGGACGGATCTTGAGCCTGTACCGCGCCCATCTGTCCCCAGGCCAGCCAGAGCAGGAAACCGGTCAACACCACGCAGAGAAGCCGCGCCCCACCCACCGTCCCGGCTGGACGAAGATCCCAACACTGCCGCATGGAAAAGAGCTCCCGTGATGATCGGCCGATGTTGTGGGTCGATTGAGAAGAGAAGAGAAACAAGCACCCGCCCGTGTTTACGCCAGAAGCCCTCCAGGGTGACCGCAGTCCCCCGGAAGATCCTGCCGCCGGACCCGTGGCCCAAAGCACCAGGCAAGCATCGCCCCCCTGATTATTCACTATTGGATGGAATTTCAGGCCTGTCAACGGGCAGCAGGCACCGGCCAGCCTGCACCGCGGTAGTGTAAGATCGGGTGGTCAGGGAATCTCGGGTTGCCCCGGGGACGGGAACCGGAAATGATAAAAGAAGGGCTTCTGGGGATCGCGCGACAAAGGTGAACTGATGACGTGGCTTTTCCTGCTGGCTTGCATATCGCTGATCGAGATCGAGCCGCCCGTCGGGACACAAAGCGTGAATCCCAATCCGCCTCAGGCCCAGCCCGCCGCACCGATCGATATCGTCGCAGCGCTGGAGACCGTGGTGGCCGATGCCATCGCCAGGGCCGAGCCATCCGTGGTGGCCATTCACCGGGTCAAGGGCGAGAACCCGCGGGAGACCCTGGCCGTGCGCGGAAAATCGCGTCCGCAGCTCTTCGACCCGAGAGTGCCGCGGTCCCGGTTTTCTCGGGACGGCGAGCTTGCCGACCAGATCTCCTTCGACTTCGGATCAGGGGTTGTCGTCGGCACCGAGGGACAGATCCTGACGGCCTACCATGTCGTGAAGGGCGCGTCTCTGCTGCTGGTCCGCGCGGCCGAACGTCAACAGTTCGAAGCCGAGATCATCGCGGCCGATCCACGGATCGACCTGGCCGTGATCGTCCCTGTCGCCATTGCGGGGATGCCCATGCCCAAGCTGCGGCCGATCCCCCTGGGTGACTCCGCCACGCTCCGCAAGGGATCGTTCCTGGTCGCGCTGGGCAATCCGTTCAACGCCGCTCAAGACGGCAAACCCTCGGCAAGCTGGGGCATCCTTTCCAACATCGCCCGCAAGGTCGCCGCCGAATACGATGAGATGACCATGTTTACCAGAAGACTCAGCTTCCCGAACTATCCCACACTGCTGCAGCTCGATTCCAAGCTGAATCTGGGCATGAGCGGGGGGGCCGTCATCAATATGAAAGGCGAGCTGGTCGGCCTGACGACAATGGCCTCCAGCCCTGCCGGCTTCGACGCGATGGCCGGTTATGCCATCCCGATGGATCGCATTGGCCGCCGGGCCGTCGAGACGCTCAAGGAAGGCAAGGAGATCGAGTACGGACTGCTGGGCATCCGCGCCCATCCGGCCAACACCAACCGGGTGGAGGAAGTGACGCCCAATTCCCCGGCAGACCAGGGACAATTGCAGGCCAACGACGAGATCCTGGGCGTCAACGACATTCCGGTGACCGACTTCGATACCTTGATCCTGGCCATCAACTCCTATGCCCCGGGCGACGAGGTCCGACTCAAGATCCGCCGCGCCGGGAAGGAACTCATAAAGACCGCGAACCTGGCGAAGTATCCGGTGGATGGGGATATGATCGCCACGAATCGGCCACCTGCCTGGCGCGGTATCAGGGTGGACTATCTGAGCACGGTGAGCGCCCGTGCCGCCGGTCCGCCGTTCCTCGAGCCGCTGTCGAGCGGCGTGGTCGTGAGCGAGATCCTCGACGACTCGCCCGCGGCGAAATCGGGACTGAAGAAATTCCAGGTCATTCGCCAGGTCGAGAAGTCGCCGGTGGCGAACCCATCCCAGTTCGCCCGGGCGGTCGCCGGCCTGAAAGGCCCCGTCACTCTCATGACGGACCAGGGGCCGGTCACCCTTGCGGAATGACCTCGCAGCGGCGCGGAACCAGGGCCATTGCACTTCCCTCCCATGATGGCAGCTCCACACCAACCGGGCCGGCTTCCGGCTCCGCGACTCGTGTTCATGGACCACGACGCACAATTCCCGTCCTTCCGTGATGATATTGATCCGCATGATCAATGTGCCAGGCCGGATCACGTTCTGGAAGAAACATTCGAGAGTCCTCGCTGATCTCCACCGCGGCCCCACGTGTTACATCGCAAGTGGTGATATTCAAGAGACTTGGAAAGAGGATCCGAACCGCGGTGGAGATCGGCGAGGAGTGTCAAACATTCACTAGTGATGTCCGGCCCCGTTTTCGAAATCCCGATCATTCCACCTCGTGGACGAGCAGGGCATTGTGATTGGGATTGTTGGGAATGACGCCCCGGACGATGACTACGCGATCGCCCGAGTCGATCAGGTCGTTGGCCCGGCACCATTCGTCGGCCCAGGCCAGAACTTGGCCGGTCTCGAACAGCTCCGGGATGTGCAAGGCGGTCACGCCCCAGTAAAGGCCCATAGCGCGGGCGGCTTCGAGATCGTCGGTCAGGGCCAGGGTCGGCGTGGCGTGGCGCTGCTTCGAGGAGGCAAGCGCCGTGCGGCCGGAATGCGTGGCCACCACCAGAAGTGCGGCGTTCAGCCGCCGGCAGACCGCGCTGGCCGCCTCGACGACCGCGTCGGTCACCGGCAGAACCTGGCCGGCTCGGGCCACCCGAGGTGTTGCCTGGTGACTGTGCCCGTTCGCTCCCGGCCAGTTGTCCACCGACCACGTCCACGGGGCGCCCGCGTGGAACTCCGAGAACATCAAGTTCTCTGCCTCGCGGGCGATCTGACTCATGATGGCGACGGCCTCGACGGGAAACTGGCCGATGGCCGTCTCTCCCGAGAGCATGACGGCGTCGGTGCCGTCGAGCACGGCGTTGAACACGTCGCTGGCCTCGGCCCGGGTGGGACGGCTCGACGATTCCATGCTGTTGAGCATCTGGGTCGCCGTGATCACGGGGATCCGCGCCTTGTGGCAGGCAGCGATGATATGTTTCTGCACGGCGGGAACCTTGGCCACGTCCATTTCGACGCCCAAGTCGCCCCGGGCCACCATCACCCCATCAGCCTCGGCAACGATGGCCTCGAGGTTGGCCACGGCTTGGGGCTTCTCAATCTTGGCCACGATTCGGGCGCGGATCTTCCGCCGGTCGAGCTCCTGTCGCAGCCGGGTGATGTCTTCAACCTGCCGCACAAACGAGAGGCCGATATACTCGACGCTATGCTGGGCAGTCCAGTCAAGGTCGACCAGGTCTTTGTCGGTGAGCGCCGCCACGCTCAACGCGGCGCTCGGGACGTTGATGCCCTGGTGCGACCGGATCCGCCCCGGCAGCGTGACCTTGAGACGGGCCCAGCCGGGACCGCACTCGATCACGTCCATCGCGACGGTCCCATCGGCGAACAGGACGCTCTGGCCGATCTCCAGGTCGTCGGTCAGCGTCTTGTAGGTGCAGGTCAACAGATGGGGATCGTCGCCCGCTTTACGCTCGGCGGCCAGGCGGAACTCGGCCCCGAAATTACATTCGACAACGTCGCCGGGAATGTCGCCGAGCCGGATCTTGGGCCCGCAGAGATCCTGGAGCACCGCGAGTTGACGCCCCATCTCCTCGCCGATCTTGCGGATCGACCGCAGCGTGGCCGTGTGCTCATCATGAGAGGCGTGCGAGAAGTTGAGCCGGAAGACGTCCGCCCCCGCCTCGACCAACTTCCTGAGCATGGCCGGATCTCGTGACGCCGGCCCAAGAGTCGCCACGATCTTGGTGCGGACCCTGCCGAGCGGCTCAAAGTTCGAGTTCGTCATGGATGCCATCGCAAATCCTCATTTCCCCGCGCCCGCGGTCCCTCCGCTGGGCCATACCTCCCCTGGCCGCATCATTCTAATCGGCTTTCCCGATGATCGGGTAGGCAAAGCTCAGGGTGAATGCCGCGATCTGACCGGGCGCGAGGTGGCACGCAGCCGCAGCTCGGCTTGCCCGTTTGAGGCAATGCTCTGTACAGCAGAAATCGGTATGATAAGTTTTGTGCCGTATGAACTTGTGCCCCGACCACGGAACGTCTTGCCGATGAAGCGAACCTTTGCCGTCGTTGCTCTGCTTGCGGCTCTCGGAGTGCTCAGCAAACTGGCGCTCAAACCGAAAGCACCAAGCGTCGAACCCGCACAGGCTCCATCCGCGGCGAGCAGCGGCGAGCGAGCCGATGGTCACGGTGCATCCGACCCGCAATCCGGGCTGCGGCAGCGCTACTCAGACCGCCCCGAGCCGGAGCGTGACCTGGTGGCTCGGGTTGCCGAGCGGTTTCGCCAGACGGCGGTGGCGATCGACCGGACAGACGGCCTGTCCGGGCTCAAGCTGCTGGATCGGCTCGACCTCGAGGCAGTCTACCTTTATGAGAAGCATCCCAAGGAGTTCCACCGCCTGCGGGAGATCTTGAACGACGATGCGGCGGCCGATGTCTTGCTCCACTGGCGCGAGTACTTCGGGCTCAAGCGCGCCGATGACACCGACCGGGCAATCCTGGTGGCCGAACTGGAGCGGCTCAGTCCGATCCAGCGGCGGCTGGCCGCTCGGTATCCCAGTGCCCTGCCGTTGATTCTGGCCGACCCGCCTGGCGTCACCGACCTGCTCGAGACCTTCCATGGCGACGAGACGGCCATGGGCGAGGCGCTCGTGGTGCTCAGCATGATCAGTCTGGAGCAAGGGACGTCCGACCTTCGCGCCGGGCTCCGGACGATCGAGAACCATCGCACGCTGGCTCTCGACGCGTTCCGACAACAGGGTCTTCAGGGTTTTGCCCTGGTCTGCCTTTACGGCCCGGTTTTCGAGGCGCTGGGCTCATCACTGCCGCTGGACCAGAGCCTGATCGTGCTTCGTGTCAATTCCGATTACGTCGATGAGTTCCTCCAGACGCACCGGCCCGAGACCCTGGCCAGCCACCTTGGCCACGTGGCCGCCAAGGGCCTGGTGCAAGCTGTCGGAGGAGGTGCTCAGGCCCTGCGCCTGGTTGTCGAATTCGGCGAGCCGGGCGAGCGCGCCCTGGCCAGGGCCGGTGCGGACGCGGCCGACGTCGTCTTTGGTGATTTCGCGGATCCGGCCCTTCGCAACCAGGCGGTCGCCGCGCTCGGCGAGCACGGTCCGAAGGCGCTCTTCATCCTTGACAAGTACGCCACCGACCCCGACTTCCGTGAAATCCTGCGATCTCTGGGCGGAGCGATCATCCCGCCGATCGCCCAGGCAGACACCGGGCCGGAGGCCCTGGCGGTGCTCCAGTCCAAGGATCGCCGGTCGTTCAGCGAATCACTGGCGAAGATGGCCCTGCTAGCCTCTGGCGACAACGGCCAGGCGGTGATCCGCACGATCAAGAAGGATGGCCTGGAGCGCGTGGCTTACCTGAATCGCGGTGAGATCCGCTTCTATCAGTTCCTGCCGCTTTATGACGTGTTTCATCTTGGCAATGTCCTGAGCCGCGGTCATTCGCCGACCTCGGGCGAGATGACCTGGGCGGTCGTGGACGGCTGCTTCGTGATCGCCGACGTCCTGAGCCTGGCGGCCATCCAGCCGGAAGGCGCCGTGGCCGCCGAGGCCGTCCGATCCGAGGTCAAGGCGGTCGCCCGCGAAGGCGCCAGGTCGGCCGGCCGAGAGCTCGCAGAGGCCGGCGGCGAATCGGCAGGGAAGAGCCTGGCACTCTCACGGGCCTCGCGCGAGCCCCTCGGCGCCGGAGGAACAGCCGCGGCCGATGCTGCCTCACGCAGGGTCGCCCGCTGGTGGGCCGTCCGCTCCGCGGGAGGAGTCTATCCGGTCCTGCAACGCCTTCCCGACGCCCTGCCCCGCATGAGCCTGACCCAGGTGGTCGCGATGGCCAGGCCGCTTTGCGTCAAGGCCGGCATCAAACCCAGCTCATGGAAGCCGATTCAGCTCCTCAAGGCCGGCGTGGCCATCCCGCTCCAGATCCCTCCCGAGCGGGGCCTGAAGTACCTGGCGGCGCAGATGCTGCAAGCATCGGTCGGCGTGGTCGGTTTCCAGAAGATGGAAGAGCACATGGCCTCGCGCCGGCCGCGCCGGTTGTGACGCCCGGTTGCGTGCGCGCAGCGATCTGCCCGCCTGGAGGCGAACGATCGGCAACTGACAAGCGTACCAAGGTTCGGAATGTCGCGGTTCGGCGAATCGCCCTCAAGGATTGGAAGTGATGACGAACGATCTTCGATCAAACCGTGTCCCCGGCAGGTTGCCACAGTCGATGGCGAGCCTGGCGGCTGGAAGTACTCTGGTCGCCTTGGTTGTTCTCGGCTTCGCCGGACCGGCCCAGGCGGGAAAGCTCTCCTGGCTCGATGATGTCGTCCGGGAGGTCATCGCGGAAACCCGGGCCGGCAGCAAGTCGCTGGTCAGGGGCGGCGAGGGGGCAAAGGTCGAGCTCCGCACCGCGGGGAGGCTGTTCACCTCGCATGATGCCGAGGAAGGCCTGGAGCAATTCATCAAGCGGTCCGACGAGCTGGCGCGGGCTGGCCGGAGAATCGACCATCCCACCGAAGCCTTGCTGCAAGGCCGGATCTCCCGCCTCCTGGAACACGATTCCCCGGCCCTGCGATCGTTCGCGGCCCTCGAACCGGCCGAGAAGCGGGTGGTCGTGGAGATGGGCGAGGCCGCCCGTCGCCTGGCCCAGCGTTATCCCGAGCAGGCCGAGACGATGGTTCGCCAGCTCGGTCCCGAGGGACTCACGGCCGTGCGAGTCTTCGGCGACGACGTGGCCGAGGTCATGGTCAAGGAAGGTCCCCAAAGCCTGAACGTCCTGCGCAAGACCGGCAAGGGCGGCTGGTCGTTTTTCACCCACCAGGTCCTGCCGCACAAGAAAAAGCTTGCAGCGGCCGGAGTCCTGGCCGCGTTTCTGGTCAATCCCGACAAGTTTGTCGATTACGCCGGTCAGGCAACGGAATTCGCCGCCCGCGAGTTCGCCAAGGCCGGGATCACGCTGGCTTCGGCCGCCGGCAACGGGGCGGCGCAAGGACTCGAATCGTCGATCGGCCAGGCCCTCGCTGCCCACGGTCTGGACCGACCCGTCGTTCGCTACTTCGGCATGGCCCTGGCAAGCTTGGTCGCGGTTGGTTCGCTGTTCGTCATCGTCGGAATTCCGGTCCGGCTGATGCTGCGGCCGTTTGGTTGGGCGGTGGCTATAATGAATTCTCTGCGCAGACGTTTGAAGATGCCCAGGTCCACATGAGTTTGAGGACAAGGAAGGCACCCATGATCGCGGATATCATTGCGGAAGACCGTGGTGGCAACCCGATCCTTATGGTTGAAATCAAGGTCGCGGTCGCGTCTCGAGAGGACATCCAGACCTTCCTCAGTCGTTTTCTCGAAGTGGTTCCGCTCGTGCGAGTTTAAGGTCAAGGAATGCCAAGCCCAGGCAAAACCCGACTCGACGCCCTGGAAGCCCGCTTGACCGGGCCAAAGCGAATTGCGCTGTTTGGTCATCGCAACGTTGGTAAGACCACGCTGCTGGCGATGTTCTACCGCCAGGCCGCCAGCGGACAGGTTCCGGGAGTCCGGCTGGCCGCGGCCGATGCGCAGTGCGCGGAGTATCTGGCCGAGAAGATCGCCCAGGTCGAGACGGGCCAGCCGGTGTCAGGCACGCTGGCAGAGACGGAGCTCAATCTGCGGCTGTACCACGGGCCCGCGCGGTTCGAGCTGATTGTCAGGGATTACCAGGGAGAGCACGTCACGCTCGGGTCCGCCGAGCCAATCCAGGAGTTCTTCGCGGGCTGTGACGCCGTCTTCTTCTGTCTCGATCCCGAGGGTTCCACCGATCCGGCCGAGAGACGCCGCCGGCAACAGGAGGTGGAGGGCCTGCTGGAGCGCTACATCGAGCGATCCGAGGACCTCAGCACCGATCGGCCGGTGGCCCTCCTCTTGACCAAGTTCGACCGCGTCCTATCCGGGCTGGGGAAGCAATCAGGCGATGCGAACGACGACTCGACCGAAGCCGATCAAGGCCCGGAGCTCGAGCCCCGGCCGAGCCTCACGGGTCCGTTCGTCGAGCGGCTGGTCGACCAGAAATACGGCATGACCTGGCACGCCTTGCGGCAGCACGCGCCCGATGGTGCGATCTTCGCCGTCAGCTCATTCGGGCCCGGATCGACGGGTAACCGACCGCCGGCGACCTTGCACCCGATGGGACTCGAGGGCCCCATGGGATGGCTGGCCGAGCAGCTCGAGGCACGCGACCGCACGCAGATGGAATGGCTCTGGGAGCTGGCACCCACCGACTTTCCCCGGCTCCAACGGTGCGTGACCGCCTATGAGCGCCGGTATCCCCGTTCGAACCGGTCTTACGAGTTCCGGACGCGGCTCAAGACACTAGGACGAAGGCGTAAATGGCGGCGTGCCGGCAAGCTTGTCCTGGTCGCTGCACTTCTGCTCGCTCTGCTGGCCGGGTACGACTTCTGGGGGTTCCACCGCGCGACGGCCTTCGAGCGTGAACCCGAAAACCCTGCGCCAGCGGTGGCGCGCCACTGGTCCGGCCTGCTGGCCGAACACCCTTCGCTGCCGCTCTTCTGGCCCTCGCTGGCACGACAGGCACGACTCAAGAGGAACGAATGGGCCGTGAAGGCGGCCGGCGTGCAGCTCGCCAGCGGTATCTCGGTTCCCGACCTTGCCGCCCGCCTCGAAGGGATCAAGGAGGAGGCGCCTCAGCTCGCACCGGCCATTCGCAAGGTCGAACAGGCCGGCGAGCTCGTGCGGCACGACGAGCGCTGGAAGGAAGTCTACGCCGAGGCGCTTTCGCTCTCGGCCAGCGACGAGCCTGAAAAAACGCTGGCCCAGCTCGAAGCGTTCCTGCGCGAGTTCCCGGACTCCCCGCGCCGCACCGAGGTCCTGGCGCTGGCGCGTCCCTTGAAAAACGAGCTGACGGCGCGCCGGGCCGCCATCGAGCGAAAGCTCGTTGACGATCTGATTCGCTGCGAAGCGCTGCCCAACGCGTCGTTTGCCGAACTGATCGACAAGGCCCGCCAGTTCCTTGCGGAGCATCCCGACAGCCCACATCGGTCCGAGGTCCAGGCGCGTCTCGACGATTATCTACACAAGCTTGACGACCGCGATATCGAGCGGGCTCGAGATTACTCCAGGCGCTATCCCACCAATTTCGCAACCCGGATCGAGCGGTTCCAGGACTACCTGAAGAGCCACCAGGCAGGAGGGCAGTTCATCAGTGAGGCCATCGAGGCCCGAGACCGGATTTTCCGTGAGTGGGATAGCTACGCGTATCGTCAGGCTTACGATCACAGTCTCGCTCACCCCGATGACGTGTCCGAGGTCGCACGCCGGCTCCGCGACTACCTTCGGGACCATGCCGACGGGCACTTCGTCGCCGACGCCAGGAATTACCTCCAGTGGTGGGACAAGGTTTCCGTTCCAGGCGAGTATCGGGTCACGCTCCGCCGCGGCGAGGTCGAGCCGTCGGTTGGCAAGTACCTCGCCGGAGGAGGGCCCGACCTGGGGGTCGTGATCGAGGTGGCCGGCGTGATCCATGGTCCCTCCCCGGTCATTCGCGACACCCACCGGCCGATCTGGGATTACACCTTCCCCCGGCCGATCACTTGGAAGCTGGGCGACCCGATCACGATCCGGATCATCGACTACGACTGGTCGGCCAGCGAGGTCTACGTCCTGAACAGCCGCCAGGGCGATCCGCTCGCCATGCGGATGCTCTCCGGGACCATTCGCCCAGCCAAGGGAGGAACAACAACCCTGGTCTTCTCGTCCGACTTCGCCATCCCGACGCTGAGCAAGCCGGAGTGAGTGGGGCGGTAAAGTCGCCGGTGGCCAGAGTGGTAGTGGTAGGGTGCGTCATTGAGACGTACCGTGATCTGTCCTGGTGCGTCATCGCAAGCTTGACGCACCCTACAAATCTCATTTCGGCATAACGAGACGTCATTCCTTGTCCTTGACTGGTCCGGGCTTCTGGGCCGCTTCGGTAGCCTTTTCCTTGGTTAACGGCTTCCCTGCGAGCAGGGTGTCAATCTCGGTCGTCAGCTTCTCGCGGATGTCAGGACTGTAACCGACGTGGGCCGACTGGACGACTCCCTTGCCGTCGAGGAGGACAAGCGTGGGGAACCCTTCAACATCGAAGGCCTTGCCGATCGAGCCGCTGGGGTCAAGACCGATCTGACCGACGGGGGTATCCGTCAGGCTGATCTTCTTGTCGACCAGCGTCTTCTCGACGAGCTTGCGGACCTCGGAGAGTTCTTTCGGTTCCGAGTCCTGGCTGAGCGCGACCACCACGACGTCCTTCTTGTCCTTGGCGAGTGCCTCGATCAGCTTCTGAATCTCGGGCAGCTCCTGAATGCAGGGACCGCACCAGGTGGCCCAGAAATCGATCACGACCACTTTGGCGGCGAGTTCCGCCTTGGTGACCGTCCGGGTCTTGTCCGGACCGTCCAAAATGGTCAAGGTGAAGTCGGGAGCCGGCTTGCCAAGCATCTCGTTCACCGCGAACTTCGGCTCCTCGCCACCGCCCGGCCGTTCCAGCAGCGAATCGACCTTGGCGAATCCCTTGGGAACTTCATAGGCGAAGGACCGGTCCTTGGCGACCTGGGTGTTGACGGCACCCGAGATCCAGCCGAACTGCTCGATGGAGATCGACTGCCCGGCTGGAGCGCTCCTGGAGAGAGTCTTGGGATCGATCTGGAACTCGATCCGGGTCAGTAGCTTGGTAGCGGGATCGACGTCCAGGCGGATGTCCGGTCCCTCCTGCTGATCGATGAGGAGCGCCTGGGCACCGGACGCGGCAGCTTTGGGATCCTCGGGAGCAAGTTGGAGTGAGCCGCCAAGCTGTCCTAGGGCCGTGGTGGCGTCCGGAGAAGTCAGCAGGTTGAGAAGCACAAACATGGGCGCGCCTGCTGGCCCACCGAAGAGGACCGCCCCGGTCGGGCCCTGGCGGAAGGTCTCGAAGTTGATCTCCCCGGGTGCCGGCTCGCTCGTGTACCGCTTGAGGGGTATCACGGTCGTGGTCATGGTCTTACCATCGCAGACCAGCCGGACCGGGCCGGCGTCGAAATCCATCTTGTTGGGCCGGACGAATGTCAACTTCAAGGGAAGCGCCTGCTTCTGGGGCTTGCCGGCGACGGTCATCGCCATCACGAACTGGCCTTCGTCGGTGTACGAGTTCAGACCCTTGTAAGCCTTGGCCACCTCGGCCAGCAATGTCTTGGCCTTGGGATCGGCTGGTTTGGCGGGAGCGGCAGCTCTGGCCTTGGGCTGGATCGGAGTGTCCTGAGCCCGGGTCCAGCACATGGCCAGACCGAACGCCAGTGTCAGCCCGCCGGCGAGCGTGGCCAGCCAGGCGAAGCGCGCCCATCTCTTCGAAGCAGTCATCACCATGTCCTTACGGGAGATAAGCCGGATCCGCGACCGCGCTCCGTGCTCGCCCGCTCGCCCGACCGCAATGAGACGTTTATTCTATACTCGAATTGCTTTTCATCGTCGACCCGTGCAAAGGGCTCGCTCAGGCCCGCGAGCCGCCGGTCGTGGGGCCGAGTGGGCTGAAACATATCAAGCCTCGGGCGGGGTCGCCGAGCGTTCCCCGTCAGCGCTCCAACTCCGGTTGGATCTTGCCGCTGCTGTCGAGGGAAGGGCGCACTTCGCGGAGTCATCGGCACGGGCGGGATCGGTGTCCTGGTCGGCACTCCCGCAGCAGGGCCGGGGGGGAAACAGATGGCCCATCTTGTCGCGCTTGGCGTCGAGATAGCGCTGGCGTTCAGCATGGGCGGGTGCAATGATCGGCACCTGGTCGACCACGGCCAGGTCATAGCCGTAATAGACAAAGGCGTCGGTCTTCTTGGGATTGTTCGTCAGCAGGCGAACCTTGGTGAGTCCCAGGTCTTTGAGGATTTGCAGGCCAATGCCGTAGTCGCGCAGGTCGGCTTGATAGCCCAGCGCGACGTTAGCCTGCACGGTATCAAGCCCCTTGTCCTGCAGGTTGTACGCGCGGATCTTCTCGATAAGGCCGATTCCCCGGCCCTCCTGGGGAAGGTAGATCAGGGCCCCCACGCCCTCGTCGCCGATCATGGCCAGGGCCATGTGGAGCTGGTCGCCGCAGTCGCACCTCAGGGAATCGAGTAGGTCTCCCGTGAAGCACGAGGAGTGAAGCCGGACCAGGGGTGCCTCGACCTTGCTCAGGTCGCCCATGACCAGCGCGATCGGCTCGTTGCCGGGCTCGTGCTGGACCCTGTAGGCGATGATTCGACCCTGGCCATACCGGGTCGGCAGGTCGGCCTCGGTCGCGCGATGCACGAGCTTTTCGCGCAAGCGGCGATACTTGATCAGGGCCTCGATCGAGACGATGGGAAGCCCGTGCTCCCGGGCGATGGCGTGCAATTTCTCTCGTCCCGCCATGCGGATGCCGTCAGTGATCTCGCAGATCACGCCGGCAGGAGTCAATCCCGCCAGTCGGGCCAGGTCCACCGCCGCCTCGGTATGGCCCGCGCGGCGGAGCACGCCCCCTTCCTTGGCGACCAGCGGAAACAGGTGGCCGGGACGTACCAGGTCGGCCGGCCTGGTTGCCGGATCGAGGATCGTCCGGACCGTCCGCGCCCGCTCCTCGGCGCTGATGCCTGTCCGGCACGAGACATGGTCCACCGGAATCGTGTACGGCGTCTGGTGCGGCGCCGTGTTGTGATCGACCATCGGATGCAGATGGAGCCGGCTGGCCACTTCCGGCAGGATCGGCATGCAGAGCAGCCCGCGCCCATGCGTGATCATGAACGCGATGATCTCGGGGGTAATCTTCTCCGCGGCCGCGATGAAGTCTCCCTCGTCCTCGCGATCTTCATCGTCCACGACGATGATGACACGACCGTCCCGCAGTGCCTGAAGCGCGTCTTCGATCTTGGAATATTCCTCACCCATCGGCACGTCCTGATCTATGATCATTCGCGGGCGAATCACCTGGTCAGCAGCCTGACCATGGCAACGTCGCTCGATCAACTGACCCTATTCTACACGAACCGGCCAGTCGCGGCGCTGCCCGCTGTCCGGCCCTGGCATTCCCGGTTGCCTTGAGGACGAATCCTGGTCACACTGAAGGAAAGCGAAAGCCAGGCCGGAAGACCTGGGCGGGCCAGGGCGAGAACGTCTCGACTTAGAAAGGGAACTGCCTTCATGGCGATCCCAAACCCCACCAAGACACAGCGCATATCGCGCCTCGAAAACGGCGATCACCTTTCCGCGGGCGAGTTCATGGAGCGCTATGAAGCCATGCCCGGCCTCAAGAAAGCGGAGCTCATCGACGGAGTCGTCTACGTGCCCTCACCCACGCGGTGGGATCTCCATGCCGTTCCACACCAGGCGATGTCTACCTGGCTGGGTAACTTCTGGGCGGATACCCCAGGAACTCAGGCCGGCGATAACGGAACGCTCAAACTCGACCTGGAAAATGTTCCGCAGCCCGACCTCGCACTAATCGTACTCCCCTCGCACGGTGGTCAGGTCGATATCGACGACGACCATTACATCGTCGGAGCTCCTGAGCTGGTTTGCGAAATCTCGTCGAGCAGCAAGAGCATTGACCTGAACTCAAAGCTCAGGCTCTACTTGCGGAACCGAGTTCAGGAGTACATCATCTGGCGTGTCGAGGATAAAGCCATCGATTGGTTCATCCAGCGCCAGGGTCGGTTCGAGCGAATCGAGCCCGTCGCCGCAGGCGTCATTCAAAGCGAAGTCTTCCCAGGCCTCTGGCTCGATCCCCAAGCCCTCATCAAGCTCGATCTGGGTCGCGTTTTCCACGTCCTTCAGCAAGGTCTCGAAACCCCCGCCCATTCGGCGTTTATCGCCCGGCTGGCGGAGAATGCAACTGGTCGCGGCGAACCAGGTTGACGGACCGACTCGACTTTGGCAAGGAGCTGATCACGGCTCTGGCCCGGACCGTCCTGCTACCGGCCCGGTGACCGGCCAAGAACACTCGCCGCTTTCCTTCCGTTGGCTCATCCCTTATATTCTCAAGAAGGATCCCATCCGAGGATCCAAGCCTGAGCTCTCCGTAACTTCTCGCTCCTCCTACCTATGATTGGCCACTCCTCCAGCCGGATGTGGGGTCGTTGATGAGCGCGTTCTTTCTGGGATGCGCGCGGCCCGCGGCTGGGCAACGCATGTCCTGTCCGAGCAGGAGAATGTCTGATGATGAACCGCCGTGGATTCGTGCTGTCGCTCACCACCGGCCTGGTCGCTTTCGTCCTCGTGGTCGGTTCCGTGCTTGCGGAAGAGTTAGTGGGCACGATCATCAAGGTCGATGCTGATGCCAAACTGATCGTCGTGGTTCCGAAAGACTCCGACAAGGAGATCAAGGTCAAGGTGACCGACAAGACCGAACTGGTCACCAGGAAAGGAATCCAAAAACTCGACCTGGAGAAGCTCGAGAAGAACGTCGAGAAAGCCATTGACGCCGGGAAGAAGGGACTCTCTGCCAAGATCACCCATGAGGACGGAGTTGCATCCAAGATTCAGTACACGGCGAAGAAGAAAGCATCCCAGTGAGCGGACGATGAATCGGCCGGCAAGCCCGGCCGACCCTTGTTCCTCTCTCCGCTGCCGCATTTGTCAATGTCTTGGCCGCCACCCCGGTCTCGTCGAGGAGTCGGAAGCGGTCGCTTGCCGCGCGTGGCCATCATCTTTTGGAATGCGGAATTTGGAATGCGGAATGGGGAACGAATTGATTCCGAATTCCCCATTCCGCATTCCACATTAGAGAGGGGGTCGGGCCCTTGAAAAGAGATTTCTAACTCGCTACGGTTCTTTAGATCACCGTCAAAAGCGCCGTGGAGAGTTCCCACGATGCCGGCCAATCTGCCGCCACAGTATCATAAGGCCGAGGATGAGTTTCGGGGCGCCTCGACACCTGGTGAACGTCTTGAAAAGCTCCGCGAGATGTATCGGCTGCTCCCCAAACATAAGGGCACCGAGAAGCTCCAGTCCGACCTGAAGCAGAAGATTAGCCGGCTCAAGGACGAGCTGGAGGCCGCCAAGGGAAGCGGCAAGAAGGTGGGAGTGAGCTATCGAGTGCCTCATGAGGGGGCCGGCCAGGTTTCGCTGGTCGGATCGCCGAACGCAGGCAAGAGCGCACTCCTGGCGAGTCTGACGCATGCGCATCCCGAGGTCGCTGCTTATCCGTTCACGACCAGAGCGCCTCAACCGGGGATCATGATGTGGCAAGATGTGCCCGTCCAGCTTGTTGATCTGCCGCCGATCTCCCTTGAGTTCCTTGAACCCTGGGTTCCGAGCATCATTCGCTCGACGGATGCCGCCCTTCTGGTGGCCGACATGGGCAGTGATGACGTGGCCGAGGCAATCGAGGCGGTGCTAGAGCGGCTGGCGGCGACCCACACCGAGTTGGTCGGAACGCTCCCGTTCGACGTCGACGATGAGGCGATCCGGCACGTCAAGACGCTCATGGTCGCCAACAAGATGGACGCCGATGGGGCCAGCGAGCGGCTCGAGGTGATCCGGGATTGGCTGGGGCCCCGGTTCCCCATTCTCCCCATCTCGGTCCAGGAGCGGCAAGGACTGGAAACGCTGCGCGAGGCTGCATACCATTTACTAGGAGTGCTTCGGGTCTACACGAAAGTTCCTGGCAAACCAGTGGATCGGTCTCGACCCTTCACCTTACCCATCGGTAGCAGTGTTCTGGATCTCGCCAGGGACGTTCACAGGGAGTTCAAGGACACGCTGAAATTCGCCCGCATCTGGGGCCAGGGTGTTTTTGACGGCCAGACAGTCAAGAGGGATCACGAGTTGCATGATTCCGATGTCGTCGAATTGCATGTCTCGTGAGTCAACTCAGTGCGAGTTCGCTTCGGTTGGGTTCGCTGGGTACCAGGAAGCAGGCTCCGCACGAAGACCAGGACGGGTTGAGGCAAGGAATCGCCTCACAGGTGACAGAACGATGGCAACGGCTCTGATCGTGGAAGACGATTCGGAACAAGCAAAAGTTGTCGCTCGGATTCTCCGATTTCGCGATTTCGAGTCGATGATCGCCGAGAATGGCGAAACCGGACTTCGTTTGACCCGCCAATACCCTCCGGACGTTCTGCTCCTGGACCTGATGCTTCCGGACATCAACGGCTTTGATGTCTGCCGCCAGCTTCGCCAGGACCGCACGACCATGCTTATCCCCGTGGTGATGCTGACAGCACTCAGCGACATGCAGCATCGCGTCCAAGGGTTCCGGGTCGGCGCCAATGCCTACGTCGGCAAGCCTTATCGCGTGGATGAGTTGTACGAGGCCATATCCGCGGCTCGCTCCTGGCGTGTCAGCATGGACCAGAGGCTGCTCCAGGGCGAGATCAGCGTCGAACTGAACAGCGAGATCACACTGCTGAAGGATCTCAATAATTTTCTGATGAATGTTTGCCAGACAACGCAGTTGTCGAGCAAGAAAATCATGCAACTTCGGCAAGCCGTCATGGAGATGGCACACAACGCCATCGAGTGGGGCAATCAGCATCAGTCCGAACGCCCGGTCAAAATCACTTATCGCATCCATGAGGACCATCTGGAGATCGTCGTTCGCGATCAAGGGTCAGGCTTTGACCGCAGAGACCTGCCCCACGCCGCAATTCCAGAGGACCCATTCTCCCATCTCGACGTCCGCGAGAAGCTGGGGCTTCGAGCCGGAGGCTTTGGTCTCCTGATCAGTCAGGGAATGGTCGACGAGATGCGTTACAACGACCTCGGCAATGAGGTCACGCTCATCAAGCGGTTCGCCGAATCCAGAACACCTTGATGAGATGACAAAGGCCAGGACAGCCAACAAACTCATCGAAACCACGTCCGAAGACGCGTTCTGGCGATCACCTGATCGGCGGACTGAACCGCTCAGGCGCGGGGAGGTAAGTCCGTCGGGACTTCGGCACTCGGCGACTGGCCGCGCGGATCAGCTACATCCCGAGATTGTTTCTGGATGTACTCCCTGAGATAGCGCAAGAAGGTGGGTAACTCCGCATCATCCCAGGCCTGTTCGATGGCCTCTTTGAGGCGCTGGTTCTCCGCCTGCAGCTCGCGAAAAGCCTGAGCATCCGCGGCCCCCACGTCGAGGCCGGCGACCTGATCGTGGGTGTTGACCGAGAGCATGAAGCCAGCCTCGTTCTCCCACGGCTGGATTTGCAGCTTCATGTGCGGGTAGCGGTAATTGCCCAGCCGCAACGCGTAGATGGGTGTCTGGTGTCCCGGCATCTTCCCAGCTCGCTCGAACGGCGGCTTGGTGAGAATGCTCTCGGCGGTCATTCCTTCCGGCCACACCAACCGGCGCCGAACAACTTCAGGGATCTCTCCCGAGGGATAGGCGATCTTGAGATAAGTCTCGACTGCGGTTCTCAGCAAGTCGAGTCTTAATCCGCCCATTCCGTCGGGGCCCAACCTTGGGGGGGGCTCCATGAGTGAATCCTCACGATTTCCGACTTCACCTGGGATCTTGATCGCGCCGCCCTGATTCGCCCCAATCAAGCTTCGCACAGCGGTCCGGACGTCTCTCAGTCCAGAGGCGATTGACGAACTCTCGTCAATCATAGTGTGTGCATCGCCCTGGGACCATGAGAGTATTAACCCGGCACGAAAGAAGCGCATGTAGGTCAGGCTTTCCAGCTTGCTTTCGCGCTTCAGCCACGAGTTTCCATGGTGATGACGAATGCATCTTGCGCGCCGTGTCCCAGGATTCGCAACCCCGCCGCCACGCCCCGCGCTTGCAGATTGATCGCATCGGTTGTCTGGGTATAGGGTTCGAGGGAAATCACATCGCCTCGACCGGGCGGCGTGTAAACGACGAGCTCACGGAAACCACGGTCAAAACTGAGCAGGAAATCAGCGTTCTTCGCCTCGTCGATGAGCCGGCAGATGCCTCGATCAGTTGTGAATTCGAGGTCCGTCAATACGTCGTCGAGCTTCAGCCTGGCCATGGATTGGCCCTTGCGGAAATCGAGGCGATCATCAACGGGGCGGATCTCAACGGTTGGCAGGAAGTCTTCGAGAACCCAGAACTTGGCGGCCGGCGGAATCACCCTGGTGCGTCGGGTCGGCCACCCGGAGCGAAGGGCAGCCTGAAGTAGGGATGAATGCCGAATCCGTAGGGGAGTTCCGCCGCGGTCGGGTTCGACACGGTGAGAGTCATCGTCAAGCGTCGGCTCGTCAGTGCGTACCGCGAATCCCCGGGCCACGGATCGAAAGGCCCCCAGTTTTGACCACGCTCGATAATTCCACCAGGAAGGCCCCAAATTTGCATTCATGAAACCCGACCGTCAGCTCGAAGTGAACCTCTCGTTGGCCGAGTGGAGAACCGCTGTATGTGCAATACGTTCAATTAAGCAGACCGCCATTCCGGACAAAACCGCCAAAGCTGCCAAAGCCGCTCCATGATTCGCTCGTGGTGGAGGTTAAAATGCCGTGAAAAAAATTGCACAGATTTCTCGCTGAGTGCTTGGGTGAGATTGTTGATCGAGCTAAACTACTCTTCATCCACTGGGAGGCCGTCTCAACTTGCTCCACTATCTAAAGTCTGAATTGAGACACTCTCACCCGTGGCAATGAATATCACTTTGCTCGATCACTCGCCTGTTTTAGAACTTTGCCTGGAAAGTTTTACATTTACAGGGAAGACACGATCGGCTGACGTCGCCAATGAAACGGTTCCTTCGAATTCATTAATTAATAGTAGTTCGTGAGAGTCGAAAGTTTCACTTGACGAGCATGATTCTTGTGCTAGGATGGATGTAGACACTCATCCCGTACGATCAATCGCGAGATTAGATAGCGGTTGGATCCACGAACTTCTCTGGACAGGAGTCTGACTGAGGAGGGCTTGAGGATGGAATCGGAAATGGTTGTGAGCGGTGCGATCATTGACTCCTGGGTTGAAACTTCCGGGGTAAGTGATGATATCTCGCGCCTTGTGCTTCAGGTCGCTCCCAAGGGGCGGCCAAGGGACATGGTAATCGTTGAGGCCGAAGCGTCCTTGGTTCCGGACCGGGGCTGGCTCGAGGATCTCGGCGAGAACCTGTGTCACGGCAGTCCCGTCTACGCAATTGGTCGAAGGATGATTAACGGCTTTCTCTCCGCGAGTTGTTTGCAGCTCGTCCGTTGATTCCAGGGACACTCGGACCGGAAAACCTGCCGATTCGCCAGCGTGGTTGAGCGCCTGTGATGGCGACCTTCAGTTACAGCCGGACCGCCTCCGTGAAGATCGGCAATCGCCTTAAGGTTTCGATCGGGCAAACCGAGGAGACGCTGGACCTAAAGCAGAGCCGGAGGCGGGGGGTGGATCGGGGCAATCGCGTTCTGCGTTAGCGATGGAATTTGGCCGAACCAAGTCCTAATGTGCTTGGCCATAAGTAATGCCCGAAATTGGCTGAGCCGATTGAAGAACGTCGTTAGCATCGTCCACAACGAGGAGAAATGGAGACTTCTTGGTACCCTGTTTTCCTTGGGACTTCATGACCCGACGACTCGACCGTGCAGCAACAAGGCAAGAAGAAACCCAGTATGCGGTTGGATTTTCAGGCATTACTTATGGCCGGAGACACTAGCAAGGTTAAGGCACCCCCCTCCCCTTTGAGCGCCTCGGCGATCAGCTCGTCGCAGAGGCGGCGGCAAGATTCTTCCTGAGAGAGTTCTGGGCCCAGCCCGGTCTGCCGCCATTGGCTGAGTTCGGCGTTCAGCTCCCTGGCCTCTTGGCGCACGGCGGACGCTTCCTCCCTCACTGTCTTCGTTTCCTGACGGGCGGCCAGCAGGTCTTGTTGCAGCTCCGTAACCCGCGTTTTTAAACTCGTTGTGATCGAGGAGTCGGATTCGCTTTTGGGAGCGGAAGTTACCGTGGACCTCTGGTTCTCCAAGATCCTGACGACGGCATTGAGCCGGTCTGGAGTGAATGATCGAGCTTTTTCAGACTACTTTCCAAGCCTTCCAGCAGAGCGGACAGGTACGGGTCGGCGTTCGCGTGATCTGCAGCCCTGCCCGAGGAATCGGCAGTGCCGTCAGGCTTTGAAGCTGCATCCAAGGAGGACTGCAACCGGTCGAGCGTGGGCGCCAGTTCCGAGATAGGGCCAATCACCGCGAATTGGCTCCACATCGGGGCAAATTTGGCGTCGAATCGTTCGAGTTCATCAGCGTTCCGGTGTATAAATTGAGGACCCGCGACCAATTCCGGCATCCTCGGCTGTATCCTCGTTCCACAGCCTGCCATATTCAGCGACCAAGCTACCTTACCTCGTGTCTACTCATCGACCACCCGATGAACGCCCTCATCACCCTCGGCGAGGTGCCGATACCGGGGAGCCGGCACCGCGGTCTCGGCCCTATGCGGAGGGGGAGGCGCGACAGTGGCCGGGTCGAGCCGCGAGGCTGCCGAACCGGCAACCCCACGCGGCTGTTCGATCACTCGCGTGAGGTCGTCAGGCACGCGACACAGGTGAACTTCGTGCGTCGGATAAGGAATGCCGATATTCGCCTCACTAAACCGTCGCCGGACCTCGGCGGAGAGCCGATGCTTCACGCGGCCGACGAGGCTGGGCTCGGGAACGAAGGCGTAGAGGACGAACTTGAGTGCCGAATCGCCCAACTCTTCCAGCAAGGCCGCGGGAAGTGGATCGTCGAGCACATCCGGGTCGTCGTGAGCAATCGCCAGCAGGAGATCGACGATCTGCTCGGGCACGGAGCCGTACGGCACGCCCACCCGGATCGAGACCCGCAGGATCTTATCCTTGTGCGTCCAGTTCACAAGGTTGCCGGAGATGAACTCTCGGTTCGGCACGATCATGCTTTGGTTGTCGCCGTTGATGATCGTGGTGGCACGGATGTTGATGCGATCCACCTTGCCCGTCGTCCCCGCCACGGTCACGACGTCGCCGATCCGGATCGGCCGTTCCAGGAGCATGATGATCCCGCAGACGAAGTTGGAAACGATCTCTTGAAGACCGAACCCCAGGCCCACGCCCAGGGCGGCCAGGACCATGCCGATCTGCGCTGTGCCGACGTGGATGGCCCCCAGCGCGGCGATGGACGTCACCCCCAGCACGACGTATCGGCAAAGGGTCACCACGGCGAACCGGACACCCGGGTCGTCGGCGATCCGGGGAAACAAGGTCAGGGCGAACAGCGTGCTCATGTATCGCCAGGCCACGCTTCCCAGCAGGATCAAGCTGGCCGACTTGGCCAGGTCGCCAAGAGTGACGGGCGTGTCGGACAGAGACAATAGGGGCCGGTTGGCGAGGAACCGGATCAATGCCAGGTCGAGCTCCCACACCCAGGCAAACCCGAATCCGCCGAGCAGAACCGCGAGATAAAAGACGAGTTGACGGAGCCGCCCCGCCAGGTCCTCCTGCTGGACGGTGTCGGCCGCGAGACCTCCCTCGCGCGGCGTGATCGCCACCTCCGGGTCACGGGTCCGTGACGATGCGCGCATCGTGACCGCAGTGCTCAGGACAAGCGCCCAGGAGCGTCCCGGGCGTACCCACCTCTTGGCGTGTTGGGTGATGATCCGACTCGCACCGCGATTCAAGGCCCAGCAGACCAGGCAGAGCGCCAGGGTCTCGGTTCCACCGATGGCCAGCCGTCTGGCTGTGAAACTGTAGCCGCGCACGTCGAGTACAACAATCCCGCCGGCAAGCGCCAGGACAGTCCAGGCCACCACCCGGCGGCGCCGGCTGATCCAGGCCAGCCAGTCGGTGGCCTTGTGTCCCGCGGCCTTGAATGCTGGGTCGGGTATCGATATGACCACCGAGGCGGAAGGATTCGGATTTGGTCCCGGGTTCTCCCCAGCGGCCCCTGAGGGCTCGAGATTGCACCAGTGCAAGATTGCCGAGCCGCGGCGCACCAGCGGAACCAGGGCTGCCCAGACCGCAAGCTCGAATCCCAGAATCAAGAACCGGCAGAACGCCGCAGCCCTGATGGGCCGCCCGCCGGGTGCAAATTCACCG
>JAFAHT010000140.1 GCA_019237095.1 Planctomycetaceae bacterium | reverse complement strand
CGCTGGGATAGGTAGTGTTCTTCATCCCAACAACTTACAGAAAGTCACCCTTTTTGCACAGGCTCTTACAGTGCGGCCCAAGCTCGGTACCGCTCCCAGCAATTAAGGACCGGAATTGGCGGAGCTTCTCAGCCATTTTATAGGGGTTCCCGAGGTTCCTCGATTGCTGGGAGCGGTACTCAGGATTCCTGAGCGGCGTGTACCGATCCAGGTCCACCGTCGCGGCCGCATCGAACATCAGCGAACGGATCACGAAATGGCCCAGCGACGACGCATCGACCTCCTGGATCACCCCCGCCGGCGTCGCGCTCCGCACCTGCGCCGGCTGGGTCGCCCGCCGCGGGTCCTGGTGCGTCTTCTGCTCGTCGAAGGCCAGCTCCAAGAGCCACCCATAATGCCTCCGAAGATGCAACCTGGATCGGCGATCGGACCTCCGCTCCGCCGCGATGGCCCAATCGCCGGAATACCTCTTCGACCTCGTCATCGGCCCCGCTCCTTGGGGATCGTCAGTTCCTTCAGCAGCGGCTGATTGTCCCAGGTCTTGGGGCAGGTCCTCAAGCGTCCCAGCCGCTCCAACTCGTCCTCGTCAGCCCAGAGCACCCAGCGGCCGCGCGGTTCGTCGAGCTTGCGCGCATGGACCCAGCCAACACGCCGCCAGCGGTGCAGCGTGTCGCGCGGGATGCCCAGGCGTTCGGACAACTCCGGCAGCCACCATTCGTGCGGACCCAGCAGGGCACGCTCGTCTTCGGGATGCACCCGGGGGCGACCCAAGCCGAGCTTGGTCAAGAGCCGATGGACCATTCCACGCTGGAACCGCGCCGTCCGCTTCGGCGGCCGAAAGCCCTCCCGGTTGAGCCGCTCTGCGATCGCGGCCGACGAGAGCCTCTCCCCCTGCAACTCCCGCAGCCACGCCACCAGTTTCGGGTAGTCACTCCGCTGATCAGAGCGAGCGACAGGTCTAATGATCATGTGTTCGCTGGTATGGCCGCCGGCCCATTCCAGCCGGACCGCGACCTGCTCGCTGGTCCCCAGGACGGTGACCACCACCCGTTCCAGCAGCAGGCGCGCGATCCGCTGGCGATCGACCGGTGTCGTCGTCGGGGCACGCCAGACGGCGGGCAGGTCGTGGGACAACCCCAGGAGTTCCTCGCGCTCCTCGGGCGACAGGCGACCGGGCTGCACCCCCAAGAATCCCTCATATTCCTGCTCGAGTTGTTGATGATCCTTCAGCGCCTGCTCCCAGCGACGCTCCAGTTCGCGGGCCACCAGGCGGTTCTCCGGCTCGACCGTGTGATCCTGCCGGGCCGCTCGCTCCTGCTCATAGCGGGCGCGTTCCAGCCGCTGGCGCCACAGCCCATCCAGCCGTTGTCGCTCCCGTTCCACGTCCTCGATCGCGGCCAGGCTCGCCTCCAACGCCGCAGGCTCCACGGCGGCCAGCAATTGGTCCGCCACGAACTCGTCCAGCACCCTGCCGCCGATGGTCTGACACAGCGGCTCGGCGTAATCCGAGACCCCGCGGGCGCAGTCGGAATGCAGCCGGCTGGCCGCCCCGGGATAGCTGACGCGCATCCGTCGGCCGCAACGTCCACAGATGAGCAAACCGGCCAGCAAGGACGGCCCCTGGCGTGGGGCCCCCGGCGACCCGGAGCGGGCCTGATTCTCCGCCAGGGTCGCCTGATTGGCCTGGAACCGTTGCCAGCTGATGTCCGCCGGGCAGTGGTCCCGGATGAGGACCTGGCAGTCCTCGGGACGTCGGATCTGCCGGCCCGTCGCGGGACGTCCGGGCACCTGACGCCTCGGGTCGACGGGGCGGTGCCCGTGGCGATAGGCCCCGGCGTAGATCGGGTGAGGGAGCAGGTTCTGCAGCGTCTCGCGATTGGGGCGTCGCCACTCGAGTTGACCTCGGTTCGGGCCGCCGTGGGGCCGGACCGGCATCCGGATCCGATGATGCACGAGGTAGCGGAGCAGGCCGTGCAGGCTCCCCTGACGCTCGAACTCATCGAAGATCAAGTGGACCACCGCCCGGGCCTGTTCGTCGGGATCGAGGGCGAACCGGCCAATGGGCAGCTTGACGGACCCGATCGGCGGAGGGGTGAACACCTCACCGCGGCGGGCCTTGTTCAGCTTGCCCTGATACATCTGTTCCTTGAGGATATGAAGCTCTGCCTCGGACATGGTCCCCTTCAGGCCCAGGAGCAGGCGGCCGTCGATCGTGGACGGGTCGTGGATCCCGTCGCGATCGGCGATGAGGCTGTGGTGGTAGCTGCAGATGTCGAGCAGCGGATACCAGTCGGAGCAGTTGCGGGAGATCCGCGTGACCTCGGTGGAGAAGATGATGCCCACCTGTTCGAGTGTTAGCAGGTTCACGAGTTCCTTAAACCCGTGACGTCCCTCGGCGGTGCTGGCGGTCCGGCCCTGATCCGAGTCGATGATCCGGATCTGGTCCTCGCGCCAGCCGAGCTCGAGGGCGCGTTGCTGGAGGGCGTACTGGAGCCTGGTGCTCTCCTGGTTGGTCAGGGCTTGGTGGGGGCTGGACTGGCGGATGTAGATGATCGCCAGGCGGCCGAGGTGGAGCGGCGTGATGAGATCTGATGTACTCATAAAGAACCTCCTGCAGAACAGCCGTGATGTCCTTTCGGACCTGCTGCCTCACACCTTGGGGGAGTCGGTCCCAGATGTCTCCGGGCGGGGTGGGCATGGCGCTTGGCACCTCTCGACGAGTGAAAGGAGATCCTGGATCGCTTCCACCGTGAGTTTGGCCCGCGGTCGCGTGGCGGGACAGGGTGCGGCGAGTTGGGTGGCCGGCACGGGGATCCTGAGCGTCATGAAGCCGCGGTAAGAGACATAAGCATAGCCGGGGCTGTCCGGCTGCCGGCTGATGTGGCGGACGGGGAATCGCCGGCCGAAGAGGGGATGTGAGGGGTCGGTTACCTCGATCTCATCCGGATCCGGGTCCGGATCCGGATGAGTCGGGTTGTTGAGGAGGGCATCCTGTTGGCGTCTCGTTTG
>JAFAHT010000053.1 GCA_019237095.1 Planctomycetaceae bacterium | reverse complement strand
AACCCATGCTTGGCGCACCGCGGAAACCACCCATCATCGGCGCACCGCGGAAACCACCGCCACCGCGAAAACCGCCGCCACCGCGAAAACCGCCGCCACCGCGAAAACCGCCGCCACCGCGAAAACCACCACCACCACCACCGCGGCCACCGCCACCACCGCGAGCTGCAGCCAGGGCTGACGCGTCAATCCCGGCAAGTGCCACGAAAAGAACGAGGCCAAGGATTGCGAGGAGACTCAGTTTGTGTTTCATGGTCAGAGCACTCCCTAAGTGGAGCCGCGTGGTGAACTCTCCTCATTATTCTATGACGAGCATAGCCGAGTTGTTCACGTCCATGATCCCGTGCGCACGATTTTCAACATCTCAGACGCAAGGCCAGCGGCCGACAAATCCCTTTCCGACAACGCTGGCGCACTCTCAGTGCTTTAAGTATCCAGGATCTTCCACAATCCTGTAGTCATTGCCGCTGCGGACGTGAGAAAACCTTCAGAGCCGGATGAGTCCTGGACCTGCACGCCAGCCACTTCAATCTTAGAGGTCGCTGAATCAAGGACAAGTCCGACGTCGGGAAGGTCGCCATGTACCAGAAACGGTCGGACGCGAGGTTTTGCCTCTCAGGAGCCATTCTGGGGCTCTGCCTGGACGCATTTCTCCCGACTCTTGCATTCCCGCAACAAGCCGCGCCCAGCACGCTGTCTCCCACCCAACTGCCTGGCAAGGGGTTGGAGCAGCATCCGTTCCTTAGTGGACCAGCGCGAGCCACGCGACGCCGACGAGGGTCGTCAGCACCGTCAGCGGAACGCCGACCTTGAGATATTCCAGGAAGCTCAGCTCGGTCCCGGCGCGGCGGGCGTTTTCGACGACGATCAGGTTTGCAACCGAGCCAAGCACGGTCAAATTCCCTGCCAGCGTGCTCGACATCGCCAGGGCCAGCCACGCCAGCTCCCGATGAGGCATGACCTCCATGAGCGGCTTGAACAGCAGCACCGCCGGGACATTCGAGACCAGGTTCGACAACACCACCGACAGGCCGCTGACCAGCACGACCGGCGACTCGAGCAGGGCATGCCAGCGCTCCAGGCCCCAGGTCTTGACAACGTTCACCTCGAAGGCGTGCACCACGACGAACAAGCCGGCGAACATGACCAGCAGCGGCCAGTCGATCGCGTGATAGACCTTCGCCGGGCGGACCCGGTCGAGCATCAGCACCCCCGCCGCGACGAGAGCCACCAGGGCGATGGGCTGCCCCGTGAAGAACAACCCGACGGTGACTAGCGTCACCGCCATGCTCTTGATCAAGAGACCTCGATGGACGCGGGGCGCCGGCGACTCGTCGGCTGTGCTGTGGTCTTGCCTCGCCTCGGTCAGCGTCTTGCGGTAGACCAGCGCCACGACGGCGAAGTTCAGTGCCAGGCCGATCAAGGCAATCGGGGCAAGTCGCGTTGCGAATCGCAGGTAAGAAATGTGCGAGAGCGATCCTATGATGATGTTCTGAGGATTACCGGTGATCGTGGCAACCGAGCCGATATTCGAGGCCGTCGCCAGGCCGACCAGGTACGGGATCGGCGGCCGCTTCAGGCGCTGACAGAGGTGGAGTACAAGCGGAGTCAACGCGACGCAGACGACGTCGTTGACAAGGAACGCCGAGAAAGCGCCCGAAATGGCGATCGTCACGGCCAGGAGGGTCAGAGGCCCCGAGCATCGGGCGGCGACTTGTTCCGTCGCCAGCGCGAAGCATCCAGCCATGCGGAGGTACGTCACGACGACCATCATGCCGAAGAGCAGGACAATTGTTTCATAGTCCACGGCCCGGGCCGCGTCAGCCATCGAGAGCATGCCGCAGGCGAGCATGACGGCCGCCCCAACCAGGGCGATCCCCGCGCGGTCGGTTCGCAGGCCGGGAACCCTGCCGACGGCCAAGGCCAGGTAGGTCAGACCGAAAATCGTCGAAACCAAGGGGATTGAGGCCGAGGGGATGGTCACGGAGTGGGTTTCCTTGCAATCGAGGAAGTAGAGCGAGACCGACGCTCCATCGATGCATCCTCCGTCACGGGGCCGCCGAGAGGTTGGACGTCGTGGCCATGGGTTCGCCGGCCAGTCCGTCGACGGATTCACCATGCCGGGCCAGGGACTCCGGGACCAGCGCCACGACGATCGCCGTCGCCACCGCGCCCAGGACCGCCAGGGCCGCGAACAGCCCTCGGTAGCCGAGCGGATCGACCAGGAACCCCGAAGCCGCCGGCCCCAGCGCCGAGCCCAGGACCAGACACGACCCGACGATCACTTGCGCCTCGCCCGATCTTCTCGGGTCGGCCAGACGGTCGGTCACCCATGCGGCCGCCACCACGGCAAAGAGGCCGTTCCCCAGACCGTCCAGGGCTTGGTTCGCCACGGCCAGCCACGGGCTTTTCACCACGGCAACCAGCGCCAGCCGCAACGCCATGATGGTCCACCCCGCCACCAGCAGCGGCTTGCGACCCCAGCGGTCGGCGAGCCAGCCCGCCGGCCAGACGACAAGCAGCCAGGCCACCATGCTCACCGCGAAGGCATAGGCCAGCATCCGCTCCGGAGCGTGCAAGTCGCGTTTCAGGAAGAGCCCCAGGTAAACACCCACGGGCGCGTTCGCCGCGTGGTACAGGACCATCGCCGCGACGAAGGCCCAGAGCCCTGCGTCACTCGAAAACCATCCGCCCGCAGGCTGGCAGGCAGAGTTTGGAGACATCATCGCATCCTCGTAATCCACACATGCATCGTCTGCCGCCTTGTCCCGCCCAGCCGTCTCGTGGATCAGGAGCGCAACTGCGACGGCCAGGCTTTGCACGACCGCAAGCGGCAGCAGGATCGCGCCGACGCCGTACCACTCCGACATCCAACCTCCCGCCAGGGCCACCAGCACGATGCCGATCGGCTTCCAGAACCGAAGAGCTCCCAGGGCCGCTCCCACCCCC
>JAFAHT010000354.1 GCA_019237095.1 Planctomycetaceae bacterium | reverse complement strand
TCGAAGATCGCTCGGCAGGAACAGGGAGAATCGACTTGGGACCCGCTCAATGCCTCCGAGTTGGCCCCCAACTCGGCGAACGGCTTGATCCCAAGCCTAATTGCGTGGGCCAAGTCCCAACCGCCCGGTAACGTTGCTATAGTCTCGTTTTGTGGGCGATTTCGTGGATTGGGTTTGGTAGCTTCCCAAGCTGGACGACGAGGGCGGCAGTGTGACATGGCTCACGCCGAGGTGCAGCTTACTACTGTCATGCCCGGCGTGAGACCGTGGCAATTCAACAGCAAGTCGCTTTGGACGGCGAGCCCGCGATCGAGTTCCTCCTCGGAGCCGGGCATTGCGTTGGAAGCTGGATGACGCTGGCGTTCGAGGCAGGTTGAACTCGGAGGTCTGCACCTGGGGATCGTCGGCATCAACTTCGCCTCTCGTCTCCTAGCAAAACGAGCAATGACCCTCCGACCTGTCGGTCCAGCCAGTCCTTGCTCCTGCGAAGCGCACGTCCCACTTGCTTGGCGGGCATTCGGTCTCCGGTGATCCTCCAGATCGACTGTGCGGCGGTAGACCGCACGGCGGCACAATCATCCCAAAGCAGCTCGAAGAGAGCAGGGAGTGCGGGTTCAGCATGCTTCCCCAACGCCCCCAGTTCGTCCGCAGCGATCGCCGTCGCGTACGCGGGGTACTCGTCACTGGTCATCAACGGCGGCGGCTCACACTCATCTTCGACAGTTGCGCCCCGGTTTTTGACGTAAGTCCTTTGGCGATGGGCCGAGGATCGCTGAGGAGCGTCAAACCTATTGAGCTTCAGGTAAGTCGCTTCACCCTGAAGCCTGCGTGATGGAAGAACCCGAGGATCAAATCGGGACGATGACGAAGGCGTGCGAATCCCCGATTGGCCTGCCGCCGAATCTGCCGGGTGTCCTCCGGGGTCGCGTTCAGGAGATGTCGCTTCACGTCGCCATGGCATCCCTCCTCGGGATTCAACTCAGGGGCGTAGGTCGGCAACTCCTCCACCATGATCTCGGGGTGCTGACCCCGATAAGCCTTCACCTCGGTGGAGCGATGGGCCTGCAGGCGATCCCAGATTACCATCAGCGGGCCGGGGAGGTAGCGCCGGAGATGCCGCAGGAAGGCAACGACGTCGACTCCGTGGACCGCGCCGGCGGGACTTGCACCCGCCCTGGCTGACATCCGTGCCGCGTTCCAACGGGAGGGGTTCGACGTCAGCGAATCGTATCTCTTCCGGATCCTCCGCCACGCGGGCTTGGCCACGACTCGCCAAGGTCGTCCGTTACGGCAACCGGGAGATTATGCCAACGACGGTTCCCTCGTGCCCGACATCGCCGACGCCCGGGCGTTGGTCCTCGAGGACGGATGGCAATTCCCCACCTGCGAACCGACAGCTGATCGCTAAGCTTTTTCCGACAGCTGATCGCTAAGGTTTTGTCGCCTCGGACCGACAGATGACCGCTTCGATTAGTGGCGGAGGAGATTGCTGTTCCCGACGCTCAGGTTCTAGTGGGCCGTCAACCTTCGATTGATGGGTAAAGTTTACAGAGTTTCTGTCGAGCGGCAGCCAGAGTGAAGGTCCAATGGATCCGCGTCCTCCGGACATTCCGCTTGCTCTCCCAGGCCGCCACCTCCTGCGCGATCAGGGCCGCGCTGTCGAGGCGGCGGTCCAGGCACTGGCTGTTCATGATGCCGATCTCCGTCTCCGCCATGTTCACCCAACTGCCGTGCTTGGGCGTGTAGTGGAACTCGATCTTGTCCAGGATCCGCCGCGCCTCCGCCGGGCGGAAGGCCTCGTACAGGCTCGCCCCGTCGTGCGTATTCAGGTTGTCCTGCACCAGCCGAATCCTCGTCACGCGCGGGTAGTAGACGTCCATCAGATCGCGCACGCACTCCGCGTAGTCCCGTCGCGTCCGCCGCTCGGTCACCTTGACGTGGCGCCAGCCCCGCAGCGGCTCGCACATCACCAACTGGTGGCAGACGCCCTTGCGCTCGTACTCGTAATCCATCCGAGCGGGGCAGCCCGGTCGAGGCGGCAGGGGCGGGCGCACCTCGCCGAAGAGTTGCTTGCAGGCCTCGTCGAAGCAGACCACGGGCCACTTCGGGTCGTAGGGCAGGAGGTAGGTCTGGATCACGTCCTCCATGCGCCAGACGTACTCGGCATCGGCCTTGGGCGGCACGCACCAGGTCTCGACGATCCACGGCTTGATGTCGTTTTTTTCTAGGATGGCAAACTCAACTGGAGACGTCTCGGAGAGTCCGGAAATCGATCGGTTTCTCCCGAAAACGACCTCGTTTCGGGCTGCTCCAGGGCCGGTAACACGCAAGAATGCTCGGAAAGCTGCTCCCGTCCAGTTGGGTTTGCCATCCTAGTTTTTTTGAGCGCCTGGCGCACCGTCTCGGTGCTGATCGACTCGACCAGGCCGAGGACGACGAGCTCGTCGGCCAGCAGGTGCAAGGTCCAGCGGCAGCGCCCCTGGGGCGGATCGCTGCACGCCAGCTGGACCAGCTTTCGTTCGACATCCCCCCGGATCTTGATCTTGCCCGGTCGGGCCGGTTGCGGTCTGGGATTGAGCGCCTGTGCGAGTCCCTCGGTGACCAGGCGCTTGCGGACCCGACCGATGGTGCAGAGGCCGACCCCCAGAGCGGCGACGATCTCGTCATCGGAGTGCTCCTCTTCGGCTGCGGTGTCCGCCAGCAGTAGGATCCGAGCGTGTGTGAGCTTACGGGCCGCCGCCTTGCCGACTGAGACCAAGTGCTCCAAATCGGCCCGTTCCTCCGGTGTCAGGGTACCTCGATACTTGTCCATGGCGAGGCTCCGTCACTCAAGGGGTAGGTCAATGCCTATCCCTCAAGTAACAGGTCCCGCCTATCGATCCTTCGCTGGCTGTATCCGCGAGTCGGTGCCGGTGACTACGCAGGAAGTCTCAACAATAGGCGGAGAAACACGTGCGGTGCAGCCTAACGACCCGCCTCGCTCGCCACTCCCCGGGGATGCTCCCGACGGCCAGTGCAGGGTGGAACCGACACCAGCTGGCGGCGAATGTGTCGGTTCCGGCCGCCATTCGTGGAGGTGATCAGGTGTCGGAAGAAACTCCCTCCGAACTTAGCGATCAGCTGTCGGTTCGCACCCACCAAAGTGGCCGGCCTCTTCCTGTTCCTTCCCCTCTTGCTCGACCTCGACCTGCCCCAGGCCGTCACCCATGCGGGTCTGCCCGGCTCGGAGCAGATCCCGCCGCTGCAGGCGCTGCTCGCGTTCCTGGCCGCCAAACTCCTCGGCAAGCGGCGAGTCAGTCACATCAGCGACCTGTGTTGTGATGAGGGTGCGGGGCTGTTCGCGGGCCTCAACGTGTTGCCCAAGGCCACCTACGCGACCGATTACTCCACAAGACCGAGCGGGTCATGACCGAGCGGCTGATCGCCGCCATGATCGCCAAGACCCCGTTGGGAGAGCCACCCCTGAGCTTCAACCTCGACTTCCACGCCATTCCCTTTCGCGGCGCTGAGCCCGATCTGGAGAACCACTGGGTACCCATGCGGAACCGGGCTCTACCCGCAGTGATGGCATTCGTGGCCCAAGCGGTCGGCCGACGGGTGCTCTGTTACGCGACCGCCAACTTCCTGCGCCACGAGGCCGAGAGCATGGTCCCGAAGTTCGCCGATTACTGGAAAGAACAGACGGGGCACTACCCGGTCCGGTTGCTGTTCGACTCGCGTGCGACCACCTATGCCGGGTTGAACCAACTGAACCAACGCCAGATTGGTTTCATCACCATCCGCCGCCGCGGGTCGGGGATGTTGACTCGCGTGCGACGCCTGCCCACGGACCGCTGGCAGCACTGCCAAATCATTCAGGCCAAAGGAAAGCGCCGCCAGGTCCAGTATGTCGAGGAATCGGTAGAACTCGATGACTACGAAGGCGCCGTGCGGCAACTGATTGTGACGGGGCTGGGGCACGAATCCCCGACCTTCTTCTTGACCAACGACCGTCCGCAAGTGCAGACGGCCCGTGAAATGATCCAGACCTACGCGAGCCGGAATCACGTCGAGAATCAATTAGATGAACATATCACGTTATTTCATCTCGATTGCCTATGCAGTGACGTACGACTGAACGTGGACTTCGACCTGACGCTGACGGTGCTCGCGGACCTCCTGTACCGCAGGTTGGCCGAACGACTGAAGGGTTTCGTCCGGGCGGGCCCGGCCCGATTGTTCCGGAAGTTCGTCGACACACCGGGCATGGTGGAGACCGCAGCGAACGAGGTCATCGTCCACATCAGCAAACGTGCCCACAATCCCCTGTTGAAAGAGGCGGGACTGACCAAGCCGACGCGACCCGTGCCGTGGCTGGGGGGTCGCTCGGTGCGCCTAGCGTGCCCCTGACGACCTCAAACCGAACCCTCCGCGACCGAGCCAGACAGGGGAGCGCATGCAAGCATGCGCATGGGCAGTTGAGTGTCATTTCGGCAAATTACGCCTCCGCGATTTTCGGCGTTGAAGCTCACCGGTCGTTCCTACCGCGCTCATCGCGCTCGGCCCATCGTCGGAGCCGATGGGGTCGATTGAACTTGATCGATCTGTCGGCACGACGCTCGCCTTGACCTCCCGCTTCCCGCCCCACATCCCCTCTCATCCTCCAGACCTCCAGACCGAGCAAGGATCGCCATATCGCTTCCATGGTGGTCAATCACATCACGCCGCAACCGCTCAGGTGGTCCCCACTGGTCTCCCAAAGTGGTGCCCTCTCAGGCTGTAAACGACAACCCGAGGGGGCTGGTGTGTGGAGCGGGATTTCCATCAGTTGAAGGACCAGCCGCTGGGGATCAGCCCCCTGTTTGTGCGCCGTGACGATCAGGTTGTGGGTTTGACCCGCCTGTTGACTCTGGCGTTGCGGGTGCTCACGTTGTTCGAGGTGCTGGTGCGTCGCGGCCAGAAACAAGCGGGAGAGAAACTCAAGGGACTGTACTCCGGGCAGGCGAGTCGCACGACGGAAGCCCCAACGGCTGTCCGCGTGCTGAAGGCGATAGCGAAGGCGGAGATCACGTTGACCCGAGCCGAGACAGAGGATGGATCTTGCTGGCACCTGACGCCCCTTCCTGAGCTTCTGAGGCGCGTGCTTGCCTACCTGGGGCTGCCGGAGACAGTATACACGCGGCTAGTCATGATTTCATCTTAGGCATGCTTTGAATACGCGAAAGGGGAGAAGCCAACGTACCCGTTCACGGGTCGAACCATTTGTAGAGTGATTTCGTAATACCTTTAGCATGATTCCTCAGCCTCCCATCCCTGAACCGCTCTGGAACACCGTCCCAGCGGAAGCCCAGGTTGCCATCCTGGCCGTCTTGGACTCCCTCAAGGGACGGATCGTCGAATTGGAGCAACGCGTCGGCGATCTGGAGGCCCGGCTCAAGCTCAATTCCACCAATTCCTCCAAGCCTCCTTCGTCTGATCCTATCGGCTTGAAACGCAAGCCTCCCACCCCACCCTCCGGTCGAAACGGGGTGGACAACCGGGACATCGCAGGGCACAGCGCCGCTTGGTCCCGGCGGAGAAGGTGCGCACGGTCACCGATTGCAGGCCCACGGCTTGCCGTCGCTGCGGTCAAGCCCTGGCCGGTGATGACCCGGCTCCTTTGGTTCACCAGGTCGCCGAATTGCCCAAGATCGAGCCGCTGGTCGACGAGTACCGACTCCATCGCCTGGGCTGCCCCAAATGCGGCGCAACCACGTGTGGAAATCTCCCCGCGGGAGTCCCTCGGGGATGCTTCGGGCCGTATCTGCAGGCCGTGCTCTCCACGCTTGCCGGAGGTTACCGTCTCAGCAAGCGACAGGTCCAGCAAATCGCCAGCGACCTGTTCAGTCTGTCGATCGCCACAGGCATGGTCTCCAAGCTCGAGCGGCAATCGGCCACGGTGCTGGAAGCCCCGTACAACGAAGTGGCGGTGGGCGTCCACGACGCCCCGGCGGCTGGCATCGACGACACTTCGTGGCGCGAGAACCGCCGCAAGGCCCAACTGTGGGTGGTTGTGACCGCGCTGACGACGGTCTTCACCATCGCGGCCAAACGATCCAGCGCGGTGGCTAAGGCGCTTCTGGGAAGCAAGCCGAACCAGGTGGTCACCAGCGACCGACACAGTTCGTTCGAGTGGATCGATCCGGCGTGGCGACAGATCTGCTGGTCGCACTTGGAGCGCGACTTCCAAGCGATGATCGATCGTGGGGGTGCCGGGGAGGCGACCGGGCGCGCCCTGTTGCGCCTGGCCAAGCGGATGTTTCGCTGGTGGCACCGCGTCCGCGATGGGACCATGGATCGGGCGCGGTTCAAGACGATCGCGGCGCGGTTGCGATGCGAGGTCAAGGCTGCGCTGGAAGGCGGCCAGAGTTGCGGCTGCGCCAAGACGGCAGCGACGTGCTTTGAGATCCTCAAGGTGGAAGAGGCGCTGTGGACCTTCGTGCGCGTCGAGGGGATCGAGCCGACGAACAATGGGCCGGAACGGGCATTGCGACATGCCGTGATCTGGCGGCGGATCAGTGGCGGGACCGACAGTGCCGATGGCAGCCGGTTTGTGGAGCGGATGCTGACAGTGGTCGCCACCTGCCGGCAGCAGAAGCGCAACGTGCTGGACTATCTCAGCTCGTGCTTCGAGGCGCACTTGCGAGGCCAGGAGGTTCCGTCCCTGCTGCCGGCAAAGTGACCAGCCATCGAGATTGCTAAATATCACCTACGCCACCTCATGAACGGGCACAAGCCAACGTAACATAATTTTATAGTATCATACGTTCAAATGATCATTGAAATCAGCACGTCCGGCCCCGGCCTGCCGATGGCAGACGGACAAAAACCAATGCCCGTTTCTGTTCGGCCGTTCAGATGGGCGTAGTCTGTCACGGAAGGCGCAGCCAATGCAGACAGAACCTTCTGCGCGAAGCTCAAAGGCGGCGGATGTTTCGGAGTTGCTGTCGGGCCGCGTGGTCGCCTTCCGGTTCCAAGATGAACAACATCCCTCAGATTCTGCTGGATCGTACAGTTTATCAGGGTGGCGGCAAGACGTAGCCCAGTTCCTTGAGCACTCGGCGGATCGTCGTTTCGTCCGCGGACCTAAAGACAATCTGACGCTCGCCGGCCAACTGGCAGAGGCTGCGGAGCCGACGATCGTGAACCAGCAGATGGGCTACCTTTGCATCCCTGCAGGCGATCAGGCGGGCGGCACCCAGGTCTTCCAGCTGGCTGAGCTTGTTCGCCATGTCGTCCAGAAAGACTTTCACAGTCTGGGGCAAGGGCCCTTGATTTTTGGTCTCGAGGAATATCTTCAACTCCTCAACGGTCAACCCCTTTCCCACCGATTCCAAGATCTTGCCCGCGTCGAGCTGCCAGACGGCTTCCGACTTCCGCTCGGCAAACCGCTCCAGAAAGAGAGCATCGGCCCGGGCAAGCGGCCGATC